>SMWH01000065.1 GCA_004357005.1 Gammaproteobacteria bacterium | reverse complement strand
GTTCCTGCATCAGAAAATCAAGACGCCGGCCCACAGGTTCTTCCAGCGTCAGCGTATGCCGCGTTTCTTCCACGTGCGCCCCCAACCGGTCGAGTTCCTCAGCGGCGTCCATTTTCTGGGCCAGTACGGCCAGCTCCTGTTCCAGCCGGCCCGCTTCCACCTCTACGCCGAGATCCTCGACCCGTTTGAGTACGCGTTGACGCAGGGCTGCATGGATCGCTGGAAGATCCTGACGCAGATCCACCACCAGCGTATCGATCGCATCGCATCGTTCCAGGATCATTCTCGCCAGCTTTTTACCCTCACGTTCGCGCGTCGCGACCAGTTCGCCCAGGCACTCGTCGAGGGCCAACAGCGCGGCTTCGGCCACAGGGGTCACATCCATCTCGGTTTCTTCGATGACACCCGGCCAGCGGAGCAGCTGTGCCAGGTCTGCGTTGCCTGCCGGGCCCCATAATTCCTGCAGTTCCTGATAGGCGTTCCTGAGTTGTTCGGCGAAGTTCCGGTTGAGTTTGATTGCGGTCGCGGCAGCGCCCGGCTCCAATTTCAGACGCAGCACGCAATCGACCTTGCCGCGGCCAAGCCGCGCGGACACACGCTCGCGAATCTGACCTTCCAGGGCGCGCAAGTCTTCCGGTAGTCGCGGAGAGACTTCCAGGTAACGATGGTTGACGGAGCGTAGCTCCCAGGTGAGCTTGCCCCAGTCTGCCCGCACTTCACGTCGGGCAAAAGCGGTCATGCTGCGCGGCATCAGGCGTGAGTTCTACAAACGGCCGGTGGTGGTAAGCTTTATAGCACGGGGGAGACCTGTTTTCCTCATCACAGGCGTTTGGCAACACACAGCGGGCTTACTCCTTTCGCGATGAGCAACATTCGTCCAAGTGGGCGCGACCCCGACCAGTTGCGCCGGGTGAGTTTTCACCGGAATTACACCAAATATGCCGAAGGCTCGGTGCTGGTGGCTTTCGGCGATACCCGGGTGCTTTGCACCGCAAGCGTGGACAATCGCGTGCCTCGATTCCTGACGGGGCAGGGGGTTGGCTGGGTCACCGCGGAGTACGGCATGCTGCCCCGGTCCACGGGTCAGCGCATGCAAAGAGAATCCATGCGGGGGCGTCCCGGTGGTCGCACTATGGAGATTCAGCGTCTCATCGGTCGTTCGCTGCGAGCGGTGGTCAACCGCGCGGCGTTGGGGGAACGCACGCTCACACTGGATTGCGATGTCCTGCAGGCCGACGGCGGCACCCGGACAGTGGCCATCTGCGGGGCCTGGGTGGCGCTGGCGGACGCCACGCGCCGGATGCTCGAAAAGGGCGACATCAGGACCGACCCCATGCACGGTTGCGTGACCTCGGTGTCCGTGGGGATTTTCGGTGACACCCCGGTGCTGGATCTTGATTACGCGGAAGATTCCCAGGCCGAGGTGGATGTCAACGTGGTGATGAACGATGCCGGCGCGTTTATCGAAATCCAGGGCACCGCCGAAGGACACGCCTTTCGGCGTGGCGAACTGGACGCCATGCTGGATCTGGCAGAGACCGGCATCGCGCGTATCCGCGAACTGCAGCAAGCCGCGTTGGCGTCCGACGAACCCGTCTCCGGCTGATCCGATGCGCATCGTGCTGGCCACGGGCAATACCGGGAAGCTCAAGGAGTTGCAGCGGCTTCTCGCCGCCCTGGAGGTTGAGCTGATCCCCCAAACCGTCCTGGGTGTGGAGCCCGCGGAAGAGCCGGCACCCACCTTCGTCGAAAACGCTTTGCTCAAGGCCCGTCACGCCAGTTTACGCACCGGTCTTCCCGCCATTGCCGATGATTCGGGTCTGGTGGTGGACGCTCTCGGCGGCGCGCCGGGGGTATTATCCGCCCGATACGCCGGTGTGGGCGGTGACGATGCCGCCCACAACCGCAGGCTGCTGGAAGAACTGGCGGATGTGGCCGACGGTGAGCGCGGGGCGCGCTTTCGTTGCGCGGCCGTTTACCTGTCGAACGCGCAAGATCCCGTTCCGCTGATCGCCGAGGGAGTATGGGAGGGGCACATCGCCAGGTCAGCACGGGGTGCCGGTGGATTCGGGTATGACCCGTTGTTCATCGACCCCTGCCTGGGAAAGACCTCGGCGGAACTGTCCGATGAGGAAAAAAACCAACGCAGCCACAGGGGTCAGGCTCTGCGCGCCCTCGTCAGTGCGCTCCGGACACGGCTGTCGTGAGTGCGTCCGTGAGAGCACCTGAGAAGCCTGCAACCGTTGGACTGTACGTGCATCTGCCCTGGTGCGTTCGCAAATGCCCCTATTGCGACTTCAATTCCCATGCCATCAAGGGGGGGGCTGGCAGCGAACTGCCGGAGAAAAAATATGTGCAGGCGCTGCTGGCAGATCTGGATCAGGATCTTGGTGAGCCCGGTGTCGTCGTCAGCAGCATTTTTCTCGGTGGTGGTACCCCCAGCCTGTTTTCTCCATCTTCCATCGAGGCATTGCTCACGGGGATAGCTGATCGACTCCAGTTGACGGCGGATGCCGAGATCACCCTGGAAGCCAATCCGGGCACCGTGGAACAATCCCGTTTCGACGGTTTTCATGCTGCCGGAGTCAACCGGCTCTCTCTGGGAATCCAGAGCTTTGACGACGGAAAACTCAAGGCCCTCGGACGTATCCACGATGCGGGACAATGCCGCGCAGCGATCGAAGCAGCCCGCGCCGCCGGTTTCGACAATCTGAATCTGGATTTGATGTTTGCATTGCCGGAGCAAAGCGTGGAGCAGGCAATCCAGGACGTGCGTATCGCCCTGAGTTTTGCCCCCGAACATGTTTCGCACTATCAATTGACCCTGGAGCCCAACACCCTGTTTTATGCTCAGCCGCCGGCCCTGCCTGATGATGACAGCGCCTGGGACATGCAGCAGGGCGCGGGGGAGTTGCTGATCGGGGCGGGGTTGCACGCTTATGAGATCTCGGCCTGGGCCCAGACCGGCCGCGAGTGTCGCCATAATCTCAATTACTGGCGTTTTGGCGATTACCTGGGCATCGGTGCCGGGGCCCATGGCAAGTTCACGGCTGGCCAGCGCGTCACCAGGACGGCCAAACAGCGCCACCCCGCCGCGTATATGAACCAGGCGGCAGAGACGGGACGCATCCAACATGGCCGCCGCTTGAGCCGTGATGATCTGGTGTTCGAATTCATGCTCAACCGGCTGCGGCTGGCGGAGGGATGGACGCCGGCACAGTTCACCGCCGCCACGGGAGTCGACCCTGGCGCCATCCGGGTCTGTTTGGACCGGGCCCGGGAAATGGGGCTTTTGGAGTTCGATGGGGGACGGTGGACGCGAACCGCGCTCGGTGGGCGGTTTCTCAACGATCTGCAGGGACTGTTTCTGCCCCCGGAGCCGGTGCTTGCCGGGGGCGTGGGGCTGCCTTAGAATACGCTCCCTTTTGGCCCGGCCCACTGACACAACTGCGCCTGGCGTGGCCGTGAGACGATAAAGCAATGAAGCCTGATATTCATCCGGAATACAAAACCATGACGGTGACCTGCAGTTGCGGGAATACCTTCGAGACCCGTTCCACGCTCGGCGAGGATCTGCACGTGGAAGTCTGCTCTTCCTGCCATCCTTTCTTTACGGGCAAGCAGAAGATCATCGACAGCGGGGGTCGCGTGGATAAGTTCCGCAAGCGTTACGGCTTGAAATAACCGGCGGGATTCTCAGCCCGGATCCGGGCCGTCATTTTCCAGGAGCGTTTCGAGGCCCCGTTGATCGAGGCGGCGCATGGGTCGTCCGTCCACGGGACTCAGTGGCGCCCGGCGTATCGCGCCGGCGGGAAACACCGTGACATCCACATTGACGTCACCGGCCGCGAAACGGTACACGGGATAGTCTTCTTCTTCATCCCGGGTATAACGCATCCGGCGTTGCTCCATGTCGAAGGGAATGGTCCGCTCCTCCAGGAACAGAGCCAGCTCTTCGGGGGCGTCGGCAAAGACGTGGATCGCCACGGCGGAATGATCGTCGGCACTGCCGTCCAGCACCGCCCCTACCAGCCGGGGGCTGAAAGGTTCAAAGAAGCGCAGGGCTTCCAGGGCCGCTTGCCTCAGGGTGCGCAGTCGCACGGTGTGCCGGTCCCCGTGGAACAGGCGACGATACTCGACCAGGGCATTCTGGATCTCCGTATTGCGGGGAAGTTGGCCGATGTCGCGCACCCCCAGTCGTTCCGCGGCCTTGCGTTTGGCGACGCCGTAATCCCGGATACCGTGATCCAGCATGATCCTGGCAGCTTCCTGCGCCACGCGTTGACGTCCGTTGTGGTGGGTTCTGGGTCGGCTGCCGTTTCGGCGACGAGGCATTGATCGATGGTTTCGGTCAGAAGCCGGATTCTCAAGTGTCCAACAACCGCTCGTGCCTGTCTACCCCAACGGCCAGGTTCAGAAGAGGTCGTAGGGGTTTTCTTCTTCTTCTGCGTGCGGGTGTGCGGTTCCGGTGATTCCTTGTCCGTGATCCGGCAGGGCATCTGACATGAACACCTCGAGTATTGCGTCCGGGTTATCCGCGGCTGCCGCCAGACCGGTTTCCGGATCGATGCGCACCGTAACGATGCCCGGGGGCATGGCGGGTGAGTGCTCGGGTACGCCGGACAGGGCGGTTTCCATGAACTCAATCCACATGGGCAAAGCGGCGCGTCCACCGACTTCCAGATCGCCGAGCGGGTCGAAGCGATCAAAACCCACCCAGGCACTGACAGCCAGATGATGATTGAAGCCGGAGAACCAGGCGTCGCGCTGTTCATTGGTCGTTCCGGTCTTGCCATGCAGGTCGCTCCGGCCCAGGGCAAGTGCCTTGCGGCCGGTTCCCCGGCGAATCACATCTCGCAGCATGGTATTGACGATATACGCGTTCTGTTCGTTGAGAGCGCGTTTTGCCACGCGAAAGGGTGGCGGCGTGGGCGGCCCGAAACCGTCGCCGGCGAACATCCCGCCGATATCAGGGATCGGGTCCAATCGCACGAAATCTTCTTCCCCATCGCACTCGGGGCAGGCTGTCAACGGTCTCGCCCGGTAAACCTCTTCGCCGGCGCTGTTGAACACCGTCTCGACCAGGTAGGGTTCGATGCGGAACCCGCCGTTGGCAAAGGTCGCAAAAGCAGTTGCCATGGTCAGGGGGGGCATGGCAGCGCTCCCCAGCGCCAACGACAGATCCCGGGGTAACCGGTCTTTGGGAAAACCGAAACGGCCAAGGTAGTCCCGGGCATAGTCCACTCCGATGCCCCGCAACACGCGGATGGACACCAGGTTGCGCGAATTGACCAGAGCCTCCCGCAACCGGGTGGGGCCGTAGAATTTCTGGCTGAAGTTTTCCGGCCGCCAGGTGGCTTCCAGCTGCGGGTCGTCGAAGACCACCGGCGCATCATTCACGATAGTCGCCGGGGTATAGCCTGCCTGCAGCGCCGCAGAATAGATGAACGGCTTGAAGCTGGAACCCGGTTGGCGGGCGCTCTGCGTGACCCGGTTGAACTTGCTCAGGGAAAAATCGAAGCCGCCGACCAGCGCGCGAATCGCACCGTCCCGCGGCTGCAAGGCTACGAGTGCCCCCTGAACATCCGGGATCTGTGCCAGCTGCCAGCCGCCTTCTTCCGTGCGGCGGATCCTGACTACATGGCCCGGTTGCAGCACCTCGTCCACCGTCGAAGGATTTGCTCCGCGCCGGTTTTCGTTGACATAGGCATTAGCCCAGGCCACTGCATCCATGTCGAGCGTGACGACCATTTCGTCGCCGATATAAAGAATGGCCTGTTCGGCAGTGACCTCCACGACCAGCGCCGGCGCCAGACCGCTCACCTCGCGGAAATCCGTCAGTACACCATCCCAGGCATCCGTGTCGACTTCCCCGCTGAGGGTCACTTTCGACTCCGCGCCCCGGTAACCGTGTCGCCGGTCGTAATCCAGCAGAGCGTTGTGCAGGGCTGTGTTGGCGGCCAGTTGCAAACGCCCCGACAGCGTCGTGAAAACCCGGTACCCGCCCGTGTAGGCTTCGTTCCCAAAGCGCTCGACCATATCGGCCCGCACCATTTCGGCTGCGTAAGAAGCCGAAACTTCCGCCGCCGCACCGTGCAAACCGGCTGTGACCGGCGCCACCACGGCTTCCAGATACTGGTCTTCATTGACGTAACCGAGTTCCAGCATGCGAGCGAGCACGTAATCCCGGCGCGTTATCGCCCGCTGCGGGTCCACGATGGGGTTGAAACGGGACGGCGCTTTGGGCAGCCCGGCGATCATGGCGGTCTGGGCCAGGGTCAGTTGGTCCAGTTCGGTGGCGTAATAGACATGGGCGGCGGCCACCACGCCGTAGGCCCGGTTGCCCAGGTAGATTTTGTTCAGGTAGAGCTCGAGGATCTCGTCCTTGTTCAGTTCGCGCTCGATCTTCAGGGCCAGGAAGATCTCGTTGAATTTGCGCAGAAAGGTCTGCTCGAAACTCAAAAAGTAGTTGCGGGCCATCTGCATGGTAATGGTGGATCCGCCCGGGCCCTTTTCGCCGGTGCGGACCAGGTGCCAGGCAGCCCGGATCAGGCCCCGGTAGTCCACTCCCGGGTGCTCGTAATAACGGTCATCCTCGGCCGCCAGGAAGGCCTGGATCAGGGTTTGGGGCACATCCTCCACGGTGACCGGGGTGCGCCGTTTTTCCCCGAATTCGGCCACCAGCTGGCCTTCCCGCGTATAGACCTTGAGGGGTACTTGCAAACGGATGTCTCTGAGGTCCGCGAGGCTTGGCAGGCCCGGGGCCAGCGCCAGATAGGCGATTCCCACCCCCAAAGTGACCATTAGCGCCCCGCTGAGGAGCATTCGGACCGCCAGGCGAAGCAAAACAAGGCCTCTACGGCCCCTGTGGCCGTTTTGGGGGCGATCAGGGCGGGTTCCGGGGGTTGTGATGGGCGTCATGGTATCGGCCGGGGGTCCGGATTATAAAGCACTGGCTGGGGGGCGACCGGAGCTCAGGTCCAATAATTGCTTTGTTGATAACGTGTTGAGTTTGGTATTTAATGTCAACATCCGGAATTGATCCCTAAGGGCTGATTTTAAAGAAAAAAACGTGTTTTCCCTCCGGCCCAGCACCCCCCCGGTGGTTGGTCTCGACATCAGTTCGACCGCCGTCAAGCTCCTGCAGTTCAGCAGGAGCAATGGCCGCTATCGTGTCGAACATTACGCCAGCGAGCCCCTTCCCGCCAACGCGATCACCGAAAAGAAAATCGTCGAAGTCGAAGCGGTGGGCGAGGCCATCCGGCGCGCGGTACAGCGATCCGGCAGCAAGGCCAGGCATGCGGCGGTGGCGGTAGCCGGTTCGGCGGTGATCACCAAGGTGATCCCCATGCCCGCTGATCTGACCGAGGACGAACTCGAAACGCAGATCGAGTTGGAGGCTAACCAGTACATCCCCTATCCCCTCGAAGAGGTCAACCTGGACTTCGAGGTGCTGGGTCCCGCGGAGGGCAACCCCAATCTGATCAATGTGCTGCTGGCCGCGTCGCGGGCAGAAAATGTTGATGTGCGTGTCGCCGCCGTGGAGCTGGGTGGCCTGGTCGCTCAATGCGTGGACGTGGAAGCCTTCGCGATGGAAAACGCCCTGACCCTGCTGGATGCGGGTAACGAACCTCCCGAGACGCGCGGCGTCGTGGATATCGGCGGGACGATGACGACGCTCAATGTCGTCCGGCGCGGTCGCAACATCTATACACGCGAACAGGTTTTTGGTGGGAAGCAACTCACCGAGGAGATCGTCCGGCGCTATGACCTGTCTTTCCAGGAAGCGGATCTGGCCAAGCGTCAGGGGGGACTGCCGGAGAGTTATGAACTGGACATCCTCGAGCCGTTCAAGGAACAGCTCGTCCAGCAAGTCAGCAGGGCGCTGAAGTTTTTTTTCGGGTCCAGCGAACTCAACGAAGTGGACCAGATCGTACTCGCCGGCGGTTGCTCGTCTATCGAAGGCGTGGCCGACATGGTCGAAGAACGTCTGGAGTTCCCGACGATCGTTGCCAACCCGTTTGCTCACATGTCGGTGGCCTCTCGTGTGCAGCCGGCGTTACTGGAACGCGACTCGCCGACGCTGATGATTTCCAGCGGTCTGGCTTTGCGCAGTTTCGGGTGACCGGAGGTAGAAACTCATGCCGCACGTTAATCTGCTGCCATGGCGCGAAGAGCGCCGCAAGGAGCGACAGAGACAGTTCCTGAGCCTGCTCCTGCTTGCAGTGGTGGCGACGGCGGCGGTTTTCGGGCTGATGACTTTTCAGATGAACCAGGTGATCGGTTATCAGCAGGCGCGCAATGGCTATCTCGACCGCGAGATCCTGATTCTCGATAAAAAGATTGCCGAAATCAAACGACTGGAAGCGACCAAGGCTCGTCTCCTCGCGCGCAAGGAAATCATCGATCAGCTGCAGGCTAACCGTTCGCAGATGGTTCATCTGTTTGACGAGTTGGTCAAGACGCTCCCGGAAGGTGTTTATCTGACGACCATCCAGCAGAACGGTCAGTTACTCATGCTGGGCGGCGTCGCGGAGTCATCCGCGCGCGTTGCCGCGTATCTTCGAAATCTCGATGCTTCGACCTGGCTGCATGATCCGTGGCTGGAACAGATCCAGGCCACGGAAACCAATACGACACGGGTGCAGAACTTCAGCCTGCGCGTCAGCCTGATACCGAGAACCCTCGAAGAAGACGTGAGATCGGGGATGTAGTCATGGACTTATCGCGAATCAACGAACTTGATTTTGAGAACCTGGCCACATGGCCGATGCCGGCCAAGGTGATTCTGGTGACGGCCATGTGCGCCGTATTGCTGGGTGCCGGTTACTGGTTCAAGACGCGCGATCAGCTCACGGAGTTGGAGGGATTGCGGGCGCACGAGATCGAGCTCAAGGAGACCTTTGAGTTCAAGCAGGAGAAGGCCGCCAACCTGGAGGCTTACAAACTGCAACTCGAGGAGATGAAGCAGATATACGGCGCGATGCTGCGGCAGTTGCCGAGCAAGACCGAGATGCCGGAACTGCTGGTCGATGTGTCGCAATCGGCTCTCGCGAGCGGCCTGGAAACGGAACTGTTCCAGCCTGGCGCCGAGGTTTTGAAGGACTTTTTTGCGGAACAACCCATCGCTCTTCGAATGACGGGCGATTACCACAGCTTCGGCACCTTTATCTCTACCGTGGCGGCGTTACCACGCATCGTGATCCTGACATTGCATGACATTTCGCTGCGTCCGGCAACCGGCGGAGACCTGATCATGGAAGGGACCGCCAAGACCTACCGTTACATGGAAGAGGACGAGGAATCTCCCGGACAGAGCGACGCGGAAGCGGGAACAACCGGTTCATGATGGTGCGCGTCTTATCGTTGCTTGTGTTGACGCTGGTGCTTGCCGCCTGCGGCACCCGAATGCGTGATCTGGATCAGTACGTGGCCGATGTGAAATCGCGCACCTTCGGTCAGCTCGAGCCCTTGCCCGAGATCCGGCCCTACGAGACTTTTACATACGATGCCTACGACTTGCGTGATCCATTCACGCCGTCGAGCTCGATCATGGCAGAGCGGCGGCCTTCCGCCAACGGTCTGCGGCCGAACTTTGATCGGCGGCGGGAACCCCTTGAGGCATTCCCGTTGGATGCTCTGCGAATGGTTGGAACGCTGGAGCGTTCCGAGAACCAGTTCGGGCTGATACAGGATGCAACCGGTCTGGTCCACCGTGTGCAACCAGGAAATTACATCGGTCAGAACTACGGGGAAATAACCAGTATTGCCGAAAACAAGATCCAGGTGCTTGAGATCGTCGCTGACGGTCTCGGTGGCTGGATGGAGAGGGACGCAGGCCTGAATTTGACGGATTGACCCGGGTGAGGTGACAAAAATGACTACTTTCTCAAGGGGGAAGGCAAGAATCGCACGAACGGGGGCGCTGGTTGCGGCACTCATGCTGTTGACCACTTTGCCGCCGTTGGTCCAGGCCGAATCTGTACTGAAACAGATCACGCACAACCCGCTGCCGGGTGGGGACGTGGAAATCGTGTTGCATCTGGACGGCGCTGTCTCGGAACCCAGCAGTTTTTCCATCGACGATCCGGCCAGGGTGGCTATCGATCTCCCGGAAACGCGCAGCGATCTGAATTCCCGGTCGGTCACGATCGGCTCGGGCGCGGCGCGTAATGTGACCATCGTTGAGGCCGGTGGACGCACTCGTGTCGTAGTCAACCTGTTCCGGGCGGTGCCCTACGACGTTCGCGTCGCCGGCAACCGCGTGATCGTGACCCTGGGTGATACCGGGCCCACCGGCCTGAGCGTCGCCGATACAAGTGATGTGGTCATGTTGGAAAGTGAAAGGGCCACGCTCAACAACGTGGATTTCCGGCGTGGGATGGAGGGTGAAGCGCAAATTCTTGTGGATCTTACTTCCTCTGGCGGCGGTGTCGATATCCGTCAGGAACCGGGCAAACTCATCGTGGAACTCTACAACGTGGCCGTGCCCCCGGCTCTGGAGCAGCGTCTGGATGTAATGGATTTCGCCACGCCGGTGAAATTTGTCGACAGTTTTTCGGATGGTCAAAACGCCAGAATCGACATCACTATCGTCGGCGAATATGAGCACTTCGCTTATCAGGCAGGGGGTGAGCTTGTCATCGAAGTTCGTGAACTGGGTGTCGAAGAAGAGGAAACCATGCTGGCCGAGGAAGAGGCCTATAGCGGTGACCCGGTGACCTTCAATTTCCAGAACATCGAGATCCGGGCCGTGTTGCAGTTGCTGGCGGATCTTACGGGTCTCAACATGGTCGTCAGCGATTCGGTGCAGGGCAACATTACGCTGCGCCTCGTCAACGTGCCCTGGGACCAGGCTTTCGACGTTGTCTTGCGTACCAAGGGATTGGATAAACGCCAGACCGGCAACGTGGTCTGGGTCGCGCCGGCATCGGTAATCGCTGAGCGCGAGAAGGCCGAACGGCTGAACAGCCAGGAAGTAGAGCAACTGGCGCCCCTGATAGGCGCCACGATTCGGCTCAACTACGCGAAGGCTGCTGATGTGTCGAGTCTGCTCAATGAAGAACAGTTCATCTCAACTCGTGGGTCGGTCAGCGTGGACGAGCGCACCAACACGCTGATCATCAGCGAGACGGCGGCCAAGATCCAGGAGATCCGGGATCTCGTTGTTGTGTTGGACGTGGCCGTGGAGCAGGTGCTGATCGAATCACGCATCGTGATCGCCACGCAGGATTTCAGCAGGGAACTGGGCGTGCGACTCGGTTTCACTTCTGCCTACGAAGACAGCAATGGTAACATCTACACGACTTCCGGTACTCTGGCAGCTACGGATGACCTTGGGAACCAAGCTGCCTTCAACCGGATTAACGGCAACCCGACTTTTCCGTTGATCGTGCCGGGTCCGCCCGGATCGGGTCTCACGGTGCCTAATCTGGGTAATCGGCTCAATGTCAATCTTCCGGCGCCGGACGCGGTGGGGTTTCTGGCTTTCGGCATCCTGGGTGACAACTACCTCCTCGATCTGGAGATATCGGCGGCCGAAAAGGAAGGCCGTGGCGAAGTCATCTCCACACCCCGCGTGATCACAGCCAACCAGCAGACGGCGGTTATCGAACAAGGCGTGGAGATCCCGTTCCAGCAGGCCACGTCCAGTGGCGCCACGTCGGTGAGCTTCAAGAAAGCCGTGTTGAGTCTGACGGTGACGCCGCTGATCACGCCGGATAACAGAATCATTCTGGATCTTGATGTGCATCAGGACAGCGTGGGTGAGGTCGTGCCCACGGGCAGCGGCGGTGTCGTGCCCAGCATCGACACGCGCCAGGTTCAGACACAGGTACTTGTGGACGACGGCGACACGGTGGTGCTCGGCGGTATCCTCGAGCACAGACGCACCGAAACGGAGCAGCGTGTTCCCTATCTCGGATCGCTTCCGGTAATAGGTGGACTCTTCAGATCCCGCCTGATCGAAAACGACAAGGCGGAACTGCTGATTTTTGTTACGCCACGAATCCTTCGCGACAATTTGGGGGCAGCGGAGGCTAACTGACCGGTAATCGGGACTAATAAATCTACAACAAACTGGGAGTCTGATATGCGAAAACTGGTTCAGGGGGTCACACTGCTTCTGGCCGCGGCGGTATTGCCCGGATGCGGCGGGGGTGGGGGAAGCGATGGCGGAATTGCAGCGCCCCCGACGCCGCAGCAGATCACCATTACGATCACCGCGGTGTCGTCGCAGATACCCGCCAATACCTTCGGTATCCAGCCGTTTCTGGGCTCGCCCTTTATTGCCCAGATCATTATCGATGTCAGGAACCCCGGTGGGTCGCCCGTTGCCAATGGAACACTGGTCAACGTATCGGTTGCGCCGGTGAGCGTCGGTGCGTTCTCGACCCTCGATGATCCGGATACGGATGACGTCAACGAGTTTTTCCTGCTTCTGGGGCAAGGTTCGGTGCCGACCGTCAGCGGTCAGGCGCTGATCTTCTTCCATTCCTTTGATCAGACCGGGACGTCAACCATCAGTGTGTCGGCAACGGATCCGAACACGGGCAACGACGTTCAGAACACGATCGTCATCCAGGTCATCAACGCAGCCAATACCGGGCTACCGTCGCAACTCAACTTCATCGTCGGTACCGCGCCCCAATATGTGCAAGGCTCCGGTGGTCAGGATAATCGTGTGTTCCAGGTCCAGATCCTGGACGCCGGCGGCTTGCCGGTGGATCCTGCCGAGTTCCTGTCCGGCGTGACGCCGTCCACTTTCAACAACCTGCGTCTGAGAATCACCGGTGCCAGCAAGCTCGACGGTGGCTCCTTCAAGGGCGCCGGCCCCACTTTGTTAGGTATCGACGCCAACGGCGTTGCGCAGGACGACGAAACCATCTTTCTTGGAACCACCCAGGGCATCGCGACAGCGACCATTCGAAGCGGGAGTGATCCCGGGACCTTTACCGTGGAAGCCACCGCGGACAGGGCCGACAACAACGTGGATAACGGGATCCAGGACCCCGTGAGCGATACCCGCGGGTTCACGATCAGCGATGGCCAGTTGTTTGCGTTGACCATTACCGTGCCGGACACCAACTCGATCGAGATCAACCGGGTGTTCCCGGAGATTGAGTTCGAAGGCGATATCCCGCCCGATCCGGACGGGACCTACAGCCTGACGGTCAGCGTCATCGCCACCGACCGCGGCGGCAATCCGCCGGTATCCGCCACCGAGATCAGTTTCGGGGTGGTGGACGCGCCCGTCATCGGATTCCCCGAACTGGGTTCGGGTTTCTTCGGCATGAGCGGATTCGACGGCAACCCGGTGGAAGGTGGCACGGGTTTCTTCGCGCCGGGCGGAGACTTTGTCAGCAAGGGCATCGGTGCCGGGCCTGGCGATTCACTGGTGCTGTTTGGCAAAGACGTCCCGGGCAACTCGGACCATGAGAGCCAGCGGATCGTGTCGGCGGTGACAGGGCCCACCACGCTGACCGTGACTCAGAACTTCAATCTCAACGACGTCACCGGCGTCGGTGTCGATGACGGCGCCGTGATCCCCTATGTCGTCGGACGGGCGCAGGTGGGCAACATCTCAACGCCGGCCGTGACCAACACCGAGGGCGTCGCCACGACTCAGCTGACTTACCCGGTGAGCCGTCTGGGCCAGGCCACGGTCGTGTGGGCCCAGGGTTCCGGCGGTCTTGCCAAAGGCCAGGGCAAGGACAAGGGCCAGGGCAGGGACAAGGGCCTGGTGCAGAAAACCGTGGCCGACGCGGAAATCCTGCTCTATCCGGGTGTGGCGCCGGCCACCTTTGCCGTGTTCGCCGAGCGCATCCCCGCCAACACCACCATCGATATCCTCATGTGTCTGGTGGATGCGCTGGGCGCGCCTTTGCAGGGCGTTCCCATCCGTTTCGTCGTCGCCAACCCTGAAGGCGCCACGGTGACGGTGGACGGCGATTCCTCCAATTCCGGGTTCCTGGACGATTTCACCGGACCCGATGGTTGCGCCGTGGCCACCATTACCAGCTCCAGCGTGATCGCGGGGCAGGACGACATCGAGATCGTCTTCTCCGTGGGCGGCTTGTTCGACACCCTGGTCATCATTGCTCCCGGTCAGTCGGTGCTGTTCGCCATCCCGAGTTCGATCAGCGCTGTGGCCGATCCCGTGGGTCCGCCAATTGAGCCGCCGCTGGATCCCCCAGGAAACCAGGCTATTACGCTGCGATTACTGGATGGCAGCGGCGAGGGTATCGAAGGGGTACAGCTTACCGGCGCCTGCAGCGGCGGTGTCGCCCTGATAGCGAACCCGGGCGTGACCAACTTCAACGGCGCGACCTTCGCCACGATCCTCTATGTGGATTCGGGCGATTGTGTCTTCACCACGCCCACCGGGACGCCGACGGCCAACGTCAGTGTGACGGTGGTGGTCCCTGAGTAAGGGAAAGCAGCAAGGCAGACAAGCGGCGGCCCCTGACTAACACCCGGGGGCCGCCGTTTCTTTTGTGGCAGGGAAAGTCAGGAACTCTTTTTGCCGGTCTGCGGCGGGAGCGGGAACGGCGTGACCGTATCGCCGGCGTCCATGTCCCTGATCTTGCACACGCCACGCTTGTCCACTTCTTCCACACGTATGACGGCGTGCATCGGCACGTGAAAACGCTTCACTCGCGCGAACTCGTCACGCAGCTTTTCCTCCGAGGGGTCCACGACGACGTTGGCGGTTTCGCCGAATACCAGGTCACCCACTTCCACGAATCCGTAAAGACCGCTGCTGGAAACCTCGCGGGCATAGATCTCGTAGACCTTGCCGTGGTTCAGGAAGATGACTTTGTAGATCTGGTTTCTGGCCATGCCGGCGCTTTAACGACCCAGCAGGAAATCGCGTCCGGCGAGGTGCAATACGACGCCTTCGGGAACGACTTGCCGTACCAGAATCCCGCTGTCTTCCATGGTGTCGCCTTCCTGGTACCGCCGCATGTTGATCAACACGAAGCGTTGCGCGGGATCCTGGGTATACATGTGGACGTTCAGCGCCAGAGGCGGCAGTTGCGAACGGAAACTCCATGTCAGTTCCCGGACGAGGGGCGGTCCCGGTTCTTTTACTTCGGGTTCTTGCGCCTCGGGCTCATTTTTGGCCTCGAAGCGTTCGCCCGCCAAGGCGGTCAGGTCGTCCAGGGGGTTCGGTGAGGAACCCACGTCCGCGATGGCCTCCGTCGCCGGTGTTTCGGTGTCTGGGGGAGACGAAACCTCCGCGAGAGCATCCGTTCCAGGTTCCGATTGATTTGTCCCGGTGACCGGGGCGGCGGCCTCGCTTGTTGAAGTCACTGCTTCCGGTGCGGAATCGTTCGCGATTGCTTCGTCATCCGGTCGCGCCGCTTCGGTCTTCCCGGTGTCGTCGGGTCTGCGTTTGCCGGCCGCGCGTCTGACCCGGTCCGCCACAGCGACATGCGTGGTGGTTTTTTTGCCGGGGGCAGTCGTCCCGGGCGCTGTCGTCTCCGGGGTCGAGGCGGTCCCGGCAGGGGCAGAGGATGTTTGGGGCGCGCCATCCGGATCGCCGCTGGTAGCCAGCCAGACTCCCAGGGCGCTGCCGGCTCCCAGTACCAGGACGGTCACCAGGACCATGGGCCAGCGGCCACCACGGCGGGCCGTTGACGGTGGCATCCGGGTGAGATCCGGGGGTTGGCCGGAACGCCGCCGGGCTTCGGATTTTTTCAGTGCTTCGAGGATGTACGACATGGCGCGGTGCGGATTCAGGCTCTCGGTGCGGCGCTTTGCGTGGCCGAGGATGCGGATTCCAGGCGTTCGAGACGCGGACCCGCGGGATGTCTGAACAGACTCATCGCGAACAAAAGAGTTCGCTCACCGATGACGCCGTCCGGGTTCAGCCCGCGGGAGATCTGAAAGGATTCGGTCCAGCTCCTGAGAGTGTCGTCGAAACGACCCACTTCCGGGCCCGGGTCAAACTCCGGGTCGATGGCATTGACCTGGGTTTTGAACCAGGACACGGCGTCCCCTTCATCTCCGGGGCTTAGTGGAACCGGCTCCTCAAAGGGCGCCTCCCAGGCGACGGAGAACTCGCCGGCCCATCCGGCATCCACCGTTGTCATGGGCACGGTCCGGTCTGTGCCCGATACCCGCAGGCTCACGGTGGTTTCGCCCATCCCGGTCAGGAGCGCGTCCGAACCGTCGCTGAGATGCAAAATCACCGGGCGGTCCAGCCAGCGCACGCGGTCCCAGTCTCCGGACAGGCGCGTGCAGCTCAGCCCGGCATTTTTTGCCATGCCGCAACCCGGCCTGTCACCGAAGGAGTCATTGTTGGCGGAATCGCCGCCGAAGGAGCCGCTGAACATGCCGGGGTCCCGTTCCCACAGGGCCAGCAGCGCCTGCCAGGCCGTTGCCGAGGTGTTCGGTCCGGCCATGGCGACGGCCAGCTCCTCCGAGGCATCCGGGTTTTCGGGGTCGGTCCACAAGCTGTGGGCCACTGCCGCTGCGCCAAGGACTGAGATCAGGGCAGCCGCTCCCCACACCCAACGCCGGCGCCGGGTGCCCAGCACCTCATCGGCTGCCCGGTTGACTATCGTTGACGTAACCCGGGCGCGTTCGGAACTGTAGGCGCCCAGCAGCGCGCGATCGGCGATGACATTCACCAGGCGCGGCACCCCGTCCGAGCGGCGATAAAGGCTGCGCAACGCCTGGCGGGAGAACAAACGACGCTGCGCGCCCGCCACATTGAGCCGGTGCTCCACGTAGTGTCTGGTTTCCTCCCGGTCCAGCGGTAACATGTGGTAACGCGCGGTCACGCGCTGAGCCAACTGGCGCAGATCAGGCGCCCCCAGCAAGGTGCGCAGTTCCGGTTGCCCCACCAGGATTATTTGCAGGAGTTTCTGGGTGTCTGTTTCCAGGTTGGTCAGCAGGCGGATCTGTTCGAGGGCGTCGCGATCCAGGTTCTGGGCCTCATCGATGATGACCGCAATCTGCAGGCCTTCCGCGTGAGCCTTGAGCAAATAGCGGTTCAGCGCATCCACGAGCACCTTGATGCTGGTGGTGCGTTTCGGATAGCTGATACGCAGTTCATCGCAGATCGATGCGACCAGTTCGGCGGGGGTGAGTCTGGGGTTGAGAATCAGCGCAATCTGGACTTCGTCCGGCAGCTGGTCCAGCAAACAACGGCACAGGGTCGTCTTCCCCGTGCCCACCTCACCGGTAACCTGCACAAAACCGCCACCGCCGCCACGACCGATGCCGTAGAGCAGATGAGCCAGTGCGTCCTGGTGCTGGCGGCTGAGAAAGACGAAGCGCGGGTTGGGTGTAATGGAAAAGGGCGCTTCGGACAACCCGAAATAGCCGTAATACATGATCCGGCGATGTTAGCAGAAACGGGGTGTTTTCCGACCCTGAGGCCTGCGGCGTACCCGGCGTCGAATCGGGCATGCTGGAGGGGGGGCAACGGCGGTGCATAATGGACCTGTACACGGCAGCCCGGCCCAACCCGCGGCCCGGTGGGTGGCGAGGATGTCCCGGAAAATCCGGCAAGGAAGAAGTCCCCTGTGAATTTCACGAACAATTCCACCAGCCATTCCACGAGCAAGGCCACCATCGAACTGGAACAGCAGTTCTGCGCCAACAACTACAACCCCCTGCCCGTGGTGCTGGTACGGGGAGAGGGTGTGCATGTCTGGGATGACCGGGGCAACCGCTACCTGGACATGATGAGCGCCTACTCGGCGGTCAGTCACGGTCACGCGCACCCCCGGCTGGTGAAGGTCCTGCAGGAACAGGCGGGCACCCTGTCCGTCGTGTCCCGGGCTTTCTACAGCGATCGTCTGGCGCCGTTTCTGGAACGTCTGTGCGGACTCACCGGGATGGATGTGGCGTTACCCATGAATACCGGAGTCGAAGCGGTGGAGACCGCCATCAAGGCCGCGCGCAAGTGGGCATACGACGTCAAGGGTGTCGAGGCAGACCAGGCCGAGATCATCGTTTGTGACGGTAATTTCCATGGGCGCACCACCACTGTTGTCGCGTTTTCTTCGGAAGCCGGGTACCGGGAGGGTTTTGGGCCGTTTGCGCCGGGATTCAAACGCATTCCCTATGGCGATGCGGGTGCGCTGGAAGCCGCCATCACCCCGAACACGGCGGCGTTTCTGGTGGAACCCGTACAGGGCGAAGGCGGCATCATCATTCCGCCCGAGGGGTATCTCAGGACTTGCGAGGAACTGTGCCGCAAGAACAATGTATTGCTGATCTGCGACGAGATACAAACGGGTCTGGGAAGGACCGGGGCAGTGTTGGCCAGTCATCACGAAGGCGTACGACCGGATGGCGTGACTCTGGGCAAAGCCCTGGGCGGCGGATTGTTGCCGGTGTCTGCCTTTGTGGCGCGTCGCGAGCTTATGGATGTATTCACGCCGGGTACGCACGGGAGCACATTCGGCGGCAATCCGCTGGCAGCGACGGTAGCGCTGGAAGCGCTCGACGTGATGGTGGATGAAAAGCTCGTCGAGCGATCCGCGGAGTTGGGCGCGTATTTTCTCGAGAAACTTCAGACCATCAAGAGCCCGCTGATCCGGGAGGTTCGCGGTCGCGGGTTATTCATTGGCGTGGAAGTCGACCCGGAACGCATCAGCGCATGGTCATTGTGCGAACGCCTTCTCTCGAAAGGAATTCTGAGCAAGGATACGCACGAAACCGTGGCACGCTTTGCGCCGCCACTGATCATTACACGGGAACAGGTGGACTGGTCCTTTGAACAGATTCGTGAAGTATTCGTGGAAATGGAAGAGGTAGCGAAGGCCAGCTAGCCGACAGCGGGCGAACTACTCGTCTTCTTCGAATTTTTGTTTGCGGTCGGCCTCTTCAGCCGTCTGATAACTCACGTGTCCGCTGATGTAATCGTTGAGCGCCGTCAGGTCTTCGTGGTAAGGCTTCAGGCACTCCCCATACATGCTGGCCAGCAGTTCATAGGTGGCGTACTCAATCTGTCGATGGACGTCCACATCGGTGACCATGCCGTTGCGATCGAACTGCACGGTAAGCATCAGATCACCATCCTTCAGCGCGGCGGCGCCTCTTACGAAGGGTTTTTCCGGCGGGATCGGTTTCTTGCGCCCGACGATTCCCAGGCCGCCGCCATCGCCTTCGCTGTAGCGATAGTCCACCGTGGTCTCGAAACCGGTCGCCAGGCGATTGAGATAGCCGGAAAAGACGGCTTCGCTGGGGAGCACGCACTGTTCGCCGGCCGCGTTCGCGGCTGCCGGGGTCAGCATCAGGGCCATCGCGGGGATCAACCCGTATGCAAAGTGTTTTTTGTGCATGGTTTTTTCCTCGCAGGCGTTGCATTCTAACCGATTGGACCAGGCAGTCACCCTGGCATCCCTGGTGTCCGGCCCCCGTTCCCCTGTGCAAGAATTGAGCATTCCAGCAAGCCGAGGTAACAGCCATGGTCGCCATACGTGACGCCAACCCTGACGATCTGGAGGTCATCTGCGAGTTCAACGCTTGCATGGCTGCCGAGACCGAGAACCGGGCTCTCGATCTCGAATGTCTGCACGCAGGTGTCCTGCGGGTGTTGAATGATCCCGGTCGCGGGCGGTATTTTCTTGCCGAAGTGGACGGACGGGTTGTGGCGCAGACTTCGGTCACTTTTGAATGGAGTGATTGGCGAAACGGCTGGTTCTGGTGGTTGCAAAGCGTCTATGTTCGTCTCGAAGTTCGCGGTACCGGCGTATTCCGCACGCTGCTGGAACACATCGAATCCCGCGCCCGGGCGGCCGGTGACGTGCGCGGCATCCGCCTGTACGTGGACAGCGACAACAAGGAGGCCGCACGTGCCTATGACCGGCTCGGGTTGCCCGTATCGTCTTACCTCATGCGGGAAAAGCACTTCGTCACCGCGCGAGGTTCCAGAGCCCTGTGCTAGGCTTGCGCCCGGGGATACCCCCGGATACCCCGGACACGACCCCGGAAAATAATCCTTGGCTGACCCGACTTTCCAATCAGATCCCGAGGCAGATCCCGAGGCAGATCCCGAGGCAGATCCCGAGGCAGATCCCGAGGCAGATCCCGAGGCAGCCCCCCAGGCAGATCCCGAGGCAAGCATCAGGCAACGCAGGCGTAAGGCGCGCCGCACGGCGTTGCTGCTTCTGGGGGTTGCTCTGGCCGTATACTTCGGCTACATCTACTACAGGTACTGCTGCGGATCATGACAGCGCGAACGCAACACGACGCGAACCGGAAACTGGCTGGACGACTGGTCATCTTCGCGGTCGGCATGTTCGGTTTCGGTTTCCTGCTGTGGCCCCTGTATAACGTTTTTTGCGACATCGCCGGCCTCAACGGCAGGGGATCAGGTCTCGTTGAAGCCAGCGTCATCGAAACGCGAATCGACTCAAAGCGCCTGGTGACCGTGCAATTCGATGCCAACGTGAACAGCGAATTGCCCTGGGATTTCGAGCCCGTGGAGTTCGCCATGAAGGTGCATCCGGGTGAGCTTTCGGTCGCGAGCTATATTGCGAAGAACACGAGCGCCGAGGTGATCGTGGGTCAAGCCGTGCCGAGTGTCGCGCCGGGCCGGGCAGCGCCGTATTTCAAGAAGACGGAATGTTTTTGCTTCACGCAACAGACACTGGAAGCCGGCGAAGAGCGGGAGATGCCGGTGCACTTCATCATCGATCCGGATCTGCCGGAGGATGTCCGGACCGTAACGCTGTCTTATACGTTCTTCAGGAGCGAAACGCCGGAGCCGTCCGGTTCCTGAGCGTTGTCATTCGGATCGTGGTTCCGCTGCCGTCGGCTGCACGGGCATGGCGCTGTGAGGACGGATAACCCCCGTAGCAAAACCGGCCATCAGCAGGAGTACCAGCACGATAGACAGGCCGATCCGCCAACTCAGGGCATGAACCGTGCGCGTCGTAGTACCGCGGTCCCTGGCCAGGAACATAAAACCGGCCGTCAGGTTCCAGATGATGAGGACCAGCATGAGGACCAGGAGTATCTTGAACACGGCATCGGCTCGGGGAACAGCGAGTTCGCAGTATACGCCCGCGCGAATCTCATGAGACGGCGCGTCGCCATGCTCTTGTTTGCCGGTCTGGTCCTCGCAGGCCTGGTCTCTCTGGGCAACTGGCAGAGCCAGCGCGCTGAAGAGAAAGATCAACTGCTCGTTGGGTACGCTGTCGGTCGTGAGGCAGAACCGGTGATGGTGACTGATGCGGATCAACTGGTGAGCCTGCCGCGTTTTACCCGTATCACTGTGTCCGGACACTTCGATGCGGAACACGTGATATTTCTGGACAACCAGGTCCATCAGGGACGCGTCGGCGTCCATGTGTTCGTGCCTCTTCAAATGGCTCAAGATGAAGCTGTACTCCTTAATCTCGGTTGGCTGGAATTCCCCGATCGCAGCGTGTTTCCAGACGTTTCACTGCCGGCGGACCGAAGCCCGGTGACCGGGCTCATCAACGAACCACCCCAGGTGGGCATGCGGCTGGGTGATCCCAGTTCGGGCAGCTGGCCTTTGCTTACCCCCTACCTTGATCCGGTGATGCTCAGTGCACAACTGGGTCTCAAGCTGGTGCCGCGCGTGATCTGGGTCGACCCCGAGGTGGGCAGTCCTTACCAGCGCCAGTGGCGCATCACCGATATGTCGCCATCGCGCCATCGCGCCTATGCGTTCCAGTGGTATTCCCTGGCGGCGGGTTTCGTGCTGCTGTGCGGGTTCGCTGTGTGGAAAGCGAGGCAGGACCCGTGAAATCGCGTCTGGTTCCGTTGAGTGTGACGGCAGCTTTCCTGCTGCCTGTTTTGCTGGCGTGGTGGTTGAACTTCGGTCCCTGGCCCTGGCGGCCGGAAGCGGCGGGTAATCGGGGGACCCTCATCCAGCCGCCGGTGCTGGTGGAGTCGGCTGGCGTGCGCTCTCTCGTTCATCCGGGGTTGGGGTACGAGGGCCTGGCGTCCGAGCCGTTTCAGGGGCACTGGTCGCTGGTGTACGCCGGTGCGAGCGACTGCCCCAACGCCTGTGAGGCGGCGCTGGTGAACATGCGCCAGTCCTGGCTGGCGTTGGGCAAGGACGCCCGCCGGGTACGGCGGTGGTTCCTGGTCAATGACGCCAAATCGCCTGCTTCATCGCTTCTGGAGGAGCACCCGGGTCTGACGGTGATCGCACTCACCTCGGCCAGTTCCGGTACGCTTGGGGCGGCCTTGGCAGTCGCCCGGGAAACCGCGGGCGGGGCGAATGCGGGCGAGTGGGTATGGTTGCTGGATCCGAGGGGGTTCGTGATCCTGTCCTACGGGTCATCGGCAACCGCCACGGACATCCTCAGGGACATGCAACGGCTGTTGAAATATTCCGCTCAGGACAACTGATCTGAAACAACCGGCCACAACATGAGCGTCTATCTCGCAGTTTGTAAACCCAAGGTAGTGGCGTTGATCGTCTTTACCGCCGTGGTGGGTATGTTGCTGGCTGTTCCGGGGGCGGTGCCCCTGGATACCGTGGTCTACGCCACCATCGGGATCGGTCTGGCGGCGGCCGCGGCGGCGGCGATCAACCATGTCCTCGACGCGCGACTCGACGCGACCATGGTGCGCACTCGCCACCGACCACTCCCGGCAGGCGAGCTGAGTTCGCGCAACGTCATGATTTTCGCTGTCGCGCTGGGCGTGTCGTCGATGCTGATCCTCGGTTTCCTGGTCAACCCTCTTACGGCGGCGCTGACCCTGGCATCGCTGGTGGGCTACGCCGTCGTGTACACGGTGTATCTGAAACACGCGACACCCCAGAACATTGTTATCGGTGGTATTGCCGGCGCGTCGCCGCCGGTGCTGGGGTGGGCGGCCGTGACCGACACCGTTGACCCGTACGCTTTGTT
>SMWH01000064.1 GCA_004357005.1 Gammaproteobacteria bacterium | reverse complement strand
GCGGATCCGGGCCAGCAGCCGCCGGTTGGCTAACGACCTCGCGCTGGGTGGCCGGGTTCGCCACTCGTAGTAGCCGCTGGCCGACACCTGCAGATGGCGGCACATCATGCGGACCGGGAAGGCGCCGCGGCAACGCTCGATCATGCGGAACTTCACTTCGGTTCCCTGGCGAAGAACGCCGCCGCTTCGGCTAAAAAATCCCGTTCCTTCCTGACCTTGCCAAGCTCGCGACGCAGTCGCATCAGCTCTTCGTCACGCGCATGACCCTGGCCCAGGAACGCCTTCTCGCCAGACTCCCGCAGTTCCCGCTTCCAGCGACCCAGCAGTCCTTCACTGATACCCAGATCCCTGTCCACCTGGCGCAATGTCACGCCCGGCACGGACACCATCTGAACCGCTTCACGTTTGAACTCCTGACTGAATTTCCTGCGCTTTGACATGACACACCTCCACGACCATTATCGGTCTTTCCTGATGTGTCCGGGAAATCGGGACCTAACCCGTTCCAGATTCCCCGGTGTCAACTATTCGGGGTATTGTCAACTATTCGCGGCGCGAGGTAGTGTCCTAATTAGGACACCACCATAGGCCGGGTCACGGTTATCATCCCGTTCTGGAACCGACTTCAGGGAGGTGAAGATGCCTCGGGAAACCATACTGACACCAGTATTCGCCCTCATCGTGCTCACTCTCATCGTCTGGACGATCATGTCCGTGCTTCGCATCCGTTTCATGAAACAGCACCGAATACACCCCCAGCGCATCAAAAACAGGGCGGGGGCCATAGCTGAGCTACAGCCCGTCGCCGGGCCATCCGACAACCTTCAGAACCTGCTGGAGTTCCCGATGTTGTTCTACGTGCTGGCCGTGCTTTTGTACGCCATGGATCAAGTGGATGCGGTTTACCTGGCCGGGGCTTGGGCATTCGTCGTCCTGCGTTACCTGCACAGTTTTATCCATGTGACCTACAACAAGGTTTTCCACCGTTTTCCCGTGTTCCTGGCCAGCTGTTTCGTGGTCTGGTTCATGTGGGCACGTCTGGCATTGCAGGTGTTCTGAGTATCCGTGGACCTGAAAGCCGCCGTCCTGGCCCTGCTGTGTCCGTAGTTTTCGTGGGGCGCACCACTGGTGGGCAGAGTGACCCCTCGGTTCGCTGGGTAAACGGTGCGCCCCTTTCCTAGCCTTGGTCGGGGGCGGTCTAGTCGGGGGGCTGATCGGTTATGTAATCGCCGCTTACTCGTTTGCGGGTTGAATCACTCTCAGAGTGACCGTTTTTTTACTTCAACTACCTACTTTCACCCTCGTTTACCTGCGGTTACATACAGTAGTTCATAACGTAACCTGTTGATTCAAGGTGTTACAAACACGCTCTTGGGGCTTTTAACCCGCTGGTCGTAGGTTCGAATCCTACACGGCCCACCAAAATCAACGGGGGTCTATACCGGGCACATAGGTAACACCTGTGGCCGGAAGGGATGGACCCACATGGCGATGTGCCTAAAAGCACTGAAGCCCGGAGCGGCGGCGTTCTCAAGGAACCCGCTGTTCTGGTGGATGGGTTGCTATCGCGCCCAGAACCCTTCGAGCGGAGGGCCCTGTGGCTTGCGGGTGGCAACGATCAGTGGGTTCGGAGGAACCGTATCCGGTACCCGGTAAAGAAAGTTGAATTCTTCCTGCAACAGGCAATAGACCCTCTCCACGTCGACGACCCCGGGATGAATCTGCAAAACCATCTGCTCGACACGTTTCAGCGTTTCTCCACTGCTGGACAGAACACCTTCCTCAGCCCCCTCAATATCCATCTTGAGCAGATCGATATTCCCCGGTACGTGGTCATCAAGAAACTGTTGCAGACTGATTGAATTCAGGATTTCGGGACCGTCTTGACTTACTGTGCCGACTGCGCCGGAATCTTTCCCGGGTTGGAACCTGACCTGTCCAGTACTGATCCACATGGCGAAGTGGAAAATATGCCAGTCTAGGCCCGGGTTTGCCCGGCGGTTTCGCTGCAACATTTCAAAGACTTTGGGACTTGCTTCGACGGAATAGATGGTCGCCGACGGGTTCATGTCGAACATCGCCAGCGCAAAGGCGCCGATGTTCGCGCCCAGGTCAACGATCCTGGGTTGCGGGCATCCCTGAAGCAGGCTCTCGGCAAAACCGTACTCCCTGCCCAGCAACACCTGATCGACGGGTCCCCAGTCGATTTGACGGGCGAAGAATTCCAGGTTTCGATAGCGGTAATGGCAGGCAGACTGGAGCCACGTGGAAACTCGTTGAGGAACGAGGAAAAACAGGGAACCCGCCAGGGGGCTGACGGCGATCGAGGAACTCTTCCGGGAAGCCCGGAACGCATAACGTAGTTTGCCCGCGATGTTCATGCGTTGCCATTGTGCCGCCTGCACGTGGCGGGTCAACCAGCGCTCAACGGGACCCCGGGCATTGGCCGCAAGCGCCAAATTGCCCTATCCTGACCCCGCCCGAACAGGGGAGAACATATGTCCTACGCGTTACTCGGATTGTTGATGATGGTCGCCGGTGCGGGCCTGGTGCTCGTGTCATTGCTGGCTGACATGATCGGCTACGGTTCGGACGTGAACACCTTCGGCTGGTTGCAGTTTTTGTTGTTGCTGGTCGGAGCCGGCACCGCTGCGGGTGGCTGGTTTCTCTATCATCGTGAATAGGATCCATGGTGTGCCGTGTGTAGTTTCGTTTCATGACTGACACGCTCCATCGCGTCATTACTCACATGTACCGTTCAGCAACCTTGCAGGCGCTTCGTAACGCCTGGACCGGTTCGCGGGTAGCGCGGCCCGAGAACAGGAAACGTCTTCAGGCTGAACTGGACACCCACCGCCGACTGGGCAGCACGGGGGACGGCAAGAGCATCTATCTCATTCACCTGGGCGGCGACTGCGCTTTGCGCCGGGAGATCGGGCGATTACGGGAGTTGAGTTTTCGTCGCGTGGGCGAGGGCACCGGCAAGGCCTACGACCTTGACGAATACGACGACTATTACGAACACCTGCTGCTGTGGGACGACGATGCGCGGGAAGTGGTCGGTGCCTATCGTATTGCCCAAGCGGGCTCGTTGATCCGGCGTTACGGCCTCGAGGCCCTGTATACCGCCAGTCTGTTCGACTTCGATCCGCGTTTTGAGCCTTTCTTCGAACACGGCCTCGAACTGGGCCGGAGTTTCATCCAACCGCGTTACTGGGGCTCGAGGGGGCTGGATTGTCTGTGGTATGGCATCGGCGCCTATTTGATGGAACACCCGCGGCTGCGCTATCTGTTCGGCCCGGTCAGCATCAGCGCGCAACTCCCGGAAAAAGCACGTCACATGCTGGTGTATTTTTTCCGGCGCCACTTTGGCGCCCAGGCTGGAGTCGTCTCGGCGCGCCGCCCCCTGCGCCTGAGTGAAACAGATCACCGGCGTCACCGGGAACTGTTCAGCGGTTTTGACTACAACCGGGACCTGAAGACCCTCAAAAAGGAACTCAGCGCACTTGGCGTGAGCATCCCCGTGCTCTACAAACAGTATGCGGGTCTTTGCGAACGCGAAGGTGTGCGGTTCTTCGACTTCAGCGTGGATCAGGATTTCGGCCGCTGCATCGACGGGTTCATCATGCTTGATCTGTCCCACCTCAAGGCACGTAAACGCGACCGTTATCTGACACCGCAGCCTGACCAGGCCGCGGCCTGATTTTCGACCACTCAATCCAGCTCGCGGGGGCGGATGATTTTTTCCAGCACCCCGGTGCCGGGTTCCAGGTCGGCGAAATGGCCGGCCAGTTGTATGTACGCCAGGGTTCCTGTGGGGAAGAGCTTGCCCCCGGCTGACATTTCCACGTCCGGGCACAAGATGCCCAGTAGCTGTTCCAGCCCGGGGTTGTGGCCCAGCAGCATGACGCTGCCGGTCTCGGCGGGTACTTCCTTCAAGACCTCGATCAACTCACCGGGGCTGGCGCCGTAGATGCGCTGGTCCCAGGTGATATCGACCTTGTCTCCGCCAATGGTCTCCAGCACCAGCACAACCGTTTCTCGCGCCCTTTCCGCCGGGGACGCGATGACGAGACCAGGATGCAGTTCGGGGCGTTCTGAGAGCCACTGTCCGATTCGTGGCGCGTCCCGGCGGCCCCGTTTGGCCAGGGGGCGCTCGAAATCACCGGGTGCGTCAGTATCCCAATCGGACTTGGCGTGGCGCAGCAGGAGCAAACGGCGGTTCACGCGCGGTTTGGCCCGATATTCCTGACCGTTCGCGGTTTGCCTTTGGGGTGATTGTGGCTGTCCCGGGCCAGCCTGGCCGTCATCCGGATCAACTTGTCATGGGAACCGCGCTTTTCCTTTTCCTTGCGTGGTTGGCGCTGAACGTAGCTGCCATCCGGCTGCATGTCCCAGGCGCTGCGATGATCGTACAACTGGATCTCCAGCATCTTGCGCAACTGTTGACGCAGCTCCGGATCCTCCACCGGCACAAGGGTCTCGACCCGGCGCTCCAGATTGCGTTTCATGCAATCGGCGGAGCCGATGTAGTACTCCTCGTCCCCGCCATTGCGGAAATAGTAAACACGAGCGTGTTCCAGAAAGCGTCCGACGATGCTGATCACGTGGATGTTGTTGGAAAGTCCGGGAATACCCGGCCGCAGGCGGCAGGTGTCGCGCACGATCAATTCAACCCTGACGCCGGCTTATGATGTCCTAACGCTGCCTCGGCATCGCGCAAAAAAGCCCGGGGATTGCGGGTGAGCCGAAGCGTGTTGGTCGCTGCCGCGCGCACGTTGGATTCGGGTACTTCTTCCAGGCGTTGGCCAAAGCGGGCCAGGCTCTCGAGTGCGCGTTCGCGCCCTTCGTCGGTGAGGTTTCCGGTGTCGCCCAGACCCGCGGCCAACCGCACCATTTCCCGGATCCGATCAATGACGACGAGTTCGCCGTGTTTGTGGCGCGCCACGATCATGTGGAAGCTGTTGGAGCCCAGGTCCACGGCGGCGAACATCTGTTCGTCGTGATGGGCCGCGGCCCGGAAACCGGGAATCGGGAGCTTTTGCAGGACCGTTCTCACGGCCAACGGTTGGACGTGTCTGGCATCGGCGCAATGTTAACGCACTGTCAACGCTATGTTGGCAAGGAGCGTGGCAGAAAGCGCCCGGTCGAGCCGGGCACGCGCTGGAGGGATTCCGCCGCAGGCTTCAGAAATCCACTGACATGCGGAACTGGGCGATGCCGATGCTTTCGTGTTCCCCATCCAGGGTGATTTCGGAATCTTCCGTTTTGACGTTGAGCAGGTTGGCCATGAATCGCAGTTTCGGATTGACGTAGTAGTTCACGCCCAGGGTCCAGCCTTCCTGTTTG
>SMWH01000063.1 GCA_004357005.1 Gammaproteobacteria bacterium | reverse complement strand
GGATGGTGACGTCCACCTGACCGTTGTCATTGATCTGGGTGTCCACCTCCACCTTCGCCAGGAAAAAAGCTTTGTCGTGATAATGCACCGTCAATTTCTGAATACTGTCGTTCACCAGATGTTCTTTAAACGTAACCCCCCGCTTGATGGAAATCAGGTCCCTTAAATCCTGAGTGTCCAGCGCATCATTGCCGGTGAAGGTGACCTCGCCCACGGAAGGAATTTCCTTGACCACAAAGATCACCTCCACGCCGCCGTTCTCGCCGGGCCGGGTTTCCACCCGGATGTCGGTAAACTGTCCGAGGCTGTAAATCTGCTTGATATCTTTCCGGATGATGGACCGGGACAAGGGCTTGCCGACTTCGGTTTTGATGTAATAGAAAATAGTGGAGGAGTCGACCCGCTGGTTGCCCTGGATGTGAATCGCGCTGACCGTCGCTCCTTCATCCTGGGCCATCAGAGGCGAACACCACGCCACCCACAGGAATAGGGTCAGACATAACCCCGCCCGCCCGCGCCAAAAAGGCGCAGAAGCACGCAATCCCCCTATCGATGACCGAGTCAACAAATGTTCTCCCAGAATTTAAAATGAGGACAAAAAAAAAGCACTGAATTTTACGGCAAACAATACCATAAAACTCAGTACTTTTTGAATGGAATCCGCTAGCGGTTTTCCTCCACCCGTACGGGCTTAGAGAACCGTATTCAGTGCGCCGGATTTCTCGGTAAACACGAGACTGTCATCCGCCAGGCCAACCTCAATCACCCCGCCGGATTTGAACCGCCCTTTCAGCATTTCGTCGGACAGAAAATCCTCCAAATGCCTCTGAATGGCCCGTTTCAACGGCCGGGCGCCGAAATTCTTGTCATAGCCCTTCTCGGCCAACCAACGTTTGGCCTCATCCGTCATATCCAGCGTCAATCCCTGCTGGATCATCTGCTCGTTGAGCACGTTCAGCTGGATGTCCAGGATTTGAGTGACGTCTTCCAGCGTCAACGGCCGGAACACGATCATATCGGTCAACCGGTTCAGGAACTCGGGATTGAACTCTTTTTTCAAATCCTGCTTGAGATCCTTCTCCATCTTGTCGAAGCTCAGGTCCACATCGTCTTTATGAAAACCCAGGGAACCCTTGTCCAGCGCCTTGGAGCTGATGTTGGAGGTCAGGATGATCACGGTATTCTTAAAATTGATGTTCCGGCCATAACTGTCCGTCAGGTGGCCGTCATCCATGATCTGTAACAACAGATGGAACACGTCGGGATTGGCTTTTTCGATTTCGTCGAACAGGACCACCGAATAGGGCTTGCGGCGCACCTTCTCCGTCAACTGGCCGCCCTCTTCATACCCGACATAGCCGGGAGGCGCCCCGGTCAAACGGGAGATGTTGAATTTTTCCATGTACTCGGACATGTCCAGCCGGATCAGCGCGTCGCGATGACCGAACAAAAATTCCGCCAGCGCTCCGGCCAACTCGGTTTTACCGACACCCGTCGGACCCAGGAACATGAAGGTTCCGATCGGACGCCGCATATCCTTGAGCCCGGACCGGGACCGGCGGATCGCCTTGGAGATCGCTTCCACGGCCTCTTTCTGCCCGACGATCTTTTTACCCAACTCTTCCGCCATATTGAGCAGACGGGTGGACTCTTTCTCTTCGATCCGGTTCAGCGGAATACCGGTCATGCTGGAGACCACAGCGGCGATATCTTCTTCGGTGATGCTCGGCTCGCTGAGGGAATTTTCCTGCTCCCACTTTTCCTTTGCCAGTTCCAGCTTGGAACGCAATTCTTCTTCCTTGTCGCGCAATTCCACCGCCTTCTCGAACTCCTGATTCTCGATCCGGATTTTCTTCTCGCGCACCAGGCTATCGATCTCGCGCTGAACCTTCTTCATTTCCGGAGACTGCGACGCCTTCCGCAACCGCACGCGGGAACCTGCTTCGTCGATCACGTCGATGGCTTTGTCCGGCAGGAACCGGTCGTTGATGTAACGGTCGGCAAACCGCACCGCGAGGATGATCGCCTCGTCGGTGATCTTCGCCTTGTGGTGCACTTCATACGGCACCTTCAACCCGCGAATGATCTCGATGGTCTCTTCAACCGTCGGCGGGTTGACAATGATCGGCTGGAAGCGCCGTTCGAGCGCGCCGTTCTTTTCGATGTATTTGCGGTACTCTTCCAGGGTGGTCGCGCCGATACACTGGAGTTCCCCGCGGGACAACGCCGGTTTCAACATATTGGAGGCGTCCACGGAACCTTCCGCCGCACCCGCGCCCACCAGCGTATGCAATTCGTCGATGAACAGAATGACGCTCTTATTCTGAATGATTTCCTTCATGATGCCCTTCAGCCGCGCTTCAAACTGGCCGCGGTACTTGGTCCCGGCGATCAACGATCCTAGATCGAGGGAGACCACCCGCTTGTCAAACAGGGTGTCGGGAATTTCGCGTTCGACGATCATTTGAGCCAGACCCTCGACGATCGCGGTTTTGCCCACGCCCGGCTCACCGATCAACACCGGATTGTTCTTGGTCCGGCGGCTGAGAATCTGAATGACTCGTTCAATCTCCTTGCTCCGGCCGATGATGGGATCCAGTTTGCCCGCCAGCGCCATCGCCGTCAAATCGCGGCTGAACTCGTCCAAGGTTGGGGTCTTCCCGGTTTCGCGGGTGGATTCCGTCGGCTCCTTGAACATGTCCACGAGCTTCTCTTTCACGTCGTCAAAATAAGCTCCGAAACTGTTCAACACCCGGCAGGCTACACCTTCCTTCTCCTTGAGCAGGCCCAACAAGAGATGCTCGGTACCGATGTAGTTGTGATTCAGGGAACGCGCTTCCTCGACCGCAAACTCCAGAACCTTTTTGGCCCGCGACGTAAACGGAATGTCGCCAATGACCAGGGAGTTGGAACTCCGCGGCAGATTCTTCTCCAGCTCGGCCTTGATCTGATTCATGTCCGCGCCGGACTTCTGAAGCAACGCGATGGCGATGCCCCCTCCATCTTTGATGACCCCTTGCAAAATATGCTCGGTCCCCAAGTACTCATGTCGGTACAGTTCCGCTTCTTCCCGCGCCAGGATGATGACGCGTCTCGCTCTTTCAGTGAATCGCTTAAACATGATTTAAACTTTCGATAAGAGGGTGCATAGAAGGTGACTAACCTGTTGTTTTTAATGAACTCCACACCTCATGAAGGCAGGCAGGCAGAAAGCTCAAATATAATTGGTTCTACAATTAACCATTTTATCAAACCGGACCTATTTTACAAGGGTTTATTTAAAGGGTTTAGGCGGGTCTCAAGCCTTTGTTTTACAAAAACTAATATCGCATGAACAACCGAATAAGACATAACAGGCGATTGTATCGGTAAATTCCCTAAATATTTGTTTTCATTATGATAATCTCATTCGCCGCTCTAAATCCACTTTTATTTTCTTATTGTAAACCCTCCACTTAAAAATAACCGGCGTCCGGATGAAAACACACCACCGCCGCGGTGGTACTGGGCGGATCGAACTCGTTCGCGGAGGTCAGGGTGATGCCCAGATCCTCGGTCTTCAAAATGTCGTAAATAACTTTATTATTGGTCAAATCCACGAGCGCGGGATAGCCCGGGCTGTAGCGTTGGCCCAGTTGGTCCTTTTTACGGCCGGTCCGCTGGCCCATCAATCCGTGAATATACTCGGCGAAATCCTCCGCCACCCGGTCACCCAGCCCCTGCAGGTAGAGCGCCGACTCGGAGTCATGTTCGGTCTTGAAACCGGCAATAACCTCCTCCATATTCCGGCCCGCCGTGGTGATCTGCAAACCCACCACGTCCATGATGCCCGAGCTTTTTGGATAATAATACTGAGCCACGGAAAACACGTCCTTGCTCCCGTTCTTCCCCTTGCCGATCACCGGGTTCCACCGGATGCGCCCCAGTTCCCTTTCGTGCTCCTCGGGATGGTAAATGATCAATTCGTCGTCTTCCGACTGCGCTGGGAGGATGGCAAACCGCGCCCGGGGGGTGATCCACCGGTTGGCGTCGGCCTTCTGCAACCACTCCTCGCGCAGGTTTTTCAACTGCTCTGCGGTGACGCCTTTTTTCTTCCACGAGGACTGCTTGCCGAATTTCCAGTTGAGGGAGAACAGGCTTTTGGAATCGATGACGTTGGTCAGCTTCTCCAGCTTTAACTCCAACTTATGGATGCCGTAACCGTTCTGCAGAACCTCGTGCTTCTTGAAACTCACCTGGCGCCGGTCGAGGGTCGCCAGCAGTTTTTCCCGGTTCTCTTCGATCCCCTTGGCGCGCTGGTAACTGCGGATGAGCTTCTCCCGGTTGGCGGCCAGCAGTTCTTCCAGCTGATTGCGGTCCATCAGCGCGTTCATCGTATTCACGCCGTCCATGCCGCTTTCGCAGTAAAACACGTTGGACAGGATCTGTTCGGTCCGGTCCTGACCGTACATCGCGACATACCCGGCATGACGGTCGTTGACCGGCGCGCCGCCGATCAATACCGGAATATTATAATCCTCTTCCTTCAGCATGCGGGCGACGGTGATCATGTGGTTCGAGGTCTGTACCAGCAGGGCGCTCAGACCGATGGCATCGGCGTTTTCCGCCCGCGCGGTTTCGATGAATTTCTCCAGCGGCACCTGCACCCCGAGATCAATCGTGCGGTACCCGTAGTTGTCCAAAAGGGTCTTCGCCAGATCCTTGCCGATGCTGTGTACGTCCTGGTACACGGTGCCGATGACCACCACGCCTTTGTAATTGATGGCGGCTCCCGGCTCGTGGCCGCTGGCGTGACGCATCCACGCCTCGAGAAATCCCATGACGTTGCGCATCACGTCGGCGCTTTTGAGCAGATGCGGCAGGCTCACCTCGCCGCGCCCGAAGCCGTCGCCCAGCTCCCGCATGGTCTTCATCAGGTAATCGCTGATGAAATCCAGGGGCTCATGCCTGTCCAGGATCTCGGCGGCCTGTAAAACGATTTGGTCCCTATATTCATAGGTCCAGCCGTCTTTCTCCAGCGTCCCGGCGGTCTTCTCCTTATAACCGTCCATGATCTTGAAGCAGATGCTTTCCTCCAGCGGCAGGTCGGCGTAGTTGTGCTTTTTGGCGACGGCGCCGGTTTTCTTTTGGACCGCCACTTCCTCGAGGCGCTCAAACGCGTCCATGTCGTGCTCGAGGATGATTTTGCGGCCCAGCGCGACATCCTCCGGCGGCAGGCTTTCCACCGGCACGTAGTGGTTGGGATTAAGAATGGCGCAATCCAGTCCCTTCTGCCGCGCCTCGTCGAGGAACACGCTGGTCAGCACTTTGCGCATGTACGGTTTCTGGCCGAGGCCCGCCGTCAGGTTGCCGACGCCGATGCTGGTTTTCAAATCGGGATGAATCGCTTTGATGCGCGGCAGGCTGTTCAACGCCTCCTGGCAGAAGTTCATGCCCTCGATCGATTCACTGCCGATGGGATAGGCGTTGATGTCGATCAGAATCTGATCGGGCGTCACGCCGTATTTCTCTCCGGCCTGTTTGACGATCTCCGCCGCCAGGTTGTATTTTTCATCGGCGGTCATGGCGGGACCCTTCGGTCCGTTGACCAGCGCGATGTAAATCGGGTGATGCTCCCGGCTCATGGTGAGCACCGCGTCGAGCTTGCTGACGCCGGGCTGGTATTCCTCCAGGCTGATGGAGTTGACGATCGGCCGGCCGGGATAGGTCTCCAGTCCTTTCGCCAGCGCTTCCACCGAAAACGAGTCGATGCACATCGCGCCTTTGAAGTCGCTGGTCACGCCGTGAATCACCTCCGGCAAAACCTTTTCGGTCTCGACGATGTTGCTGTCCATGCACACGTCGATGATTTCCATCCCCAGATCGTCGACCTGCGAATGCGCCACCTCTTCCAGGATTTCCATCTGCACGCCGTCTTCGGTTTCCACCGCGTCGCGCACTTTTTTACTGCCGCG
>SMWH01000062.1 GCA_004357005.1 Gammaproteobacteria bacterium | reverse complement strand
GTCATCGTCCAGTTCTTCTGTTTCCCAACCCGCAGGGTTGGCGGTCCCGGCCTCCACATCCAGATCCACAAGAAACAGGCCCTCCTTGAACGCCGGGGCCTGGAGCGCGATTTCGCCGCTTCCATCCACCACGCGGGACTGGCCGTCGAAGACCAGGTCGTCCTGCCCGCCCACGGTGTTGACGTAGACGATCATTTTTTGTGTGTCCCGGAATCGGGCTTGCAGCGCAGAATCGCGTTCGGCGTCCTGTTCCCGGAACCAGGGCGAAGCATTAACCACGATCAGGATATCGGCGCCGGCGTCGGCCGCCATGCGAGCCGGCAAAGGTTCCCAGATGTCTTCGCAGATCAGAATTCCGACCGACACCCCTCCCAGCTCCACCACCAGCGGCTCGTTCCCCGGAGAAAAGTAACGCTTCTCGTCAAACACGGTGTAATTCGGCAAAGATTGCTTGAGGTACGGGCCGACGCGTTCGCCGCCCGACAAGACGGACACCGCGTTGCACAAACGGGTGCCCGTGACATAAGTGTGTCCCAGCACCACGTCGATACCGCGGACTTGCGACGTCAGTTCATCGAGGGCGGCGTCTGCGTTTTCCAGAAATCCGGGACGCAGCAGCAGATCTTCCGGCGGATAACCGGTGAGAGCAAGTTCCGGGAAAATGATCAGGTCGGCTTTATGTTTGTCGCGCGCGGTAACGACAGCATCAAGGATACGCGCCGCGTTTCCGGCGATATCGCCGACGAGGAAATCGAGTTGCGCCATGGCGATGCGTTTATGGCGGGAAGCCATGGTCAGGATGCCTTTGTGTCTGCGGTGTGAACCGACGCCTGTCTAGCCCAGCAAAGTGCGCATGGTAGACCCCAGCTCCGCCGGAGAACGCACAGTCGCTGCGCCCGCCGCGTCCAGGGCTTCATACTTGGCTTCGGCCGTCCCTTTTCCACCTGCGATGATAGCGCCGGCGTGACCCATGCGCTTGCCCGGCGGCGCGGTGACGCCCGCGATATAGGCCACCACCGGTTTGCTCACATAGTCCTTGATATAGGCGGCGGCTTCTTCTTCCGCAGAACCGCCGATCTCGCCGACCATGATGATGCCATCGGTCCCGGGATCCGCCTCGAAAAGCTCGAGACAGTCGATGAAGTTCATGCCGTGTATGGGATCACCGCCGATGCCAACACAGGAACTCTGTCCGAGACCTTCGTTGGTGGTCTGGAACACCGCCTCGTAGGTCAACGTCCCGGAACGCGAGATGATGCCCACCCGTCCCGGCACATGGATCTGGCCGGGCATGATCCCGATTTTGGTCTCACCGGGCGTAATGATTCCGGGGCAATTCGGACCGATCAGGTACTGGTCAGATTGCGTTGCCATCACCGCCTTGACCCGGACCATGTCCAGCACCGGGATGCCCTCGGTGATGCACACGATCACCCGGATACCCGCATCCAGTGCTTCGAGAATGGCATCCGCGGCAAACGGCGGCGGCACATAGATCATGCTGGCATCCGCGCCGGTGTCGGCGACCGCCGCGTGCACCGTGTCGAAAACAGGCAGCTCCAGATGCTTTTGACCGCCCTTCCCGGGGGTCACACCACCCACCAGTTTCGTCCCATATTCCAGCGCCTGCTCGGAGTGGAATGTGCCCTGTTTTCCGGTAAAGCCCTGGGTAATCACACGCGTATTCGAATCGACAAGAATGCTCATTTGAAGTCCTTTTCTCAGGCAGCCGCGGCGACGACCCTGGTGGCCGCGTCAGTAAGATCGCTGGCAATGGTGAGGGCGAAACCGCTCTCTTCGAGCAACTTCCTGCCCTTTTCCACATTGGTGCCCTCGAGCCGCACCACCACCGGCACATTGCACTCCACTTCTTTCATCGCCGCGATAATTCCCTTGGCGATGACGTCACAGCGCACGATCCCGCCAAAGATATTCACCAGTATCGACTTCACCTTGTCATCCGACAAAATGAGCTTAAAGGCTTCCGTTACTCGCTGTGCTGTAGCGCCTCCACCGACGTCCAGAAAATTGGCGGGGACCCCGCCATGGAGCTTGATAATATCCATGGTGGCCATCGCCAGACCTGCGCCGTTGACCATACAGGCGATGTTGCCGTCGAGAGTGACGTAGTTCAGCCCGTGACGGCTGGCTTCCAGCTCGCGCTCGTCTTCCTGGCTCTCGTCGCGCATCGCCGCCAGATCCGGGTGACGGAATAACGCGTTGTCGTCGACGTTGACCTTGGCATCGAGAGCAATCAGGTTACCGGCGCCTGTGATCGCAAGCGGGTTGACCTCCACCAGGCTCAAGTCCTTTTCGACTATCAGGCGATACAGTTGCTGCATCATCGCCGTGAGTTGCCTGATCTGTTGTCCATCCAGACCCAGCCCAAAACCAACCTTGCGACATTGCCAGGGCTGGAGCCCGGCGGCGGGATGCACGCTGACCGTGAAGATTTTCTCAGGCTCTGTCGCGGCCACCTCTTCGATATCCACGCCACCGGCGGCGGAGGCCATGAAGGTGATCGAGCAACTGGCGCGATCCACCAGCGCGCTGAGATACAGTTCGCTGCCGATCTCGGTCAGTTCCGCCACCAGCACCTGATTCACCGGCAGCCCCTCTGCCCCGGTCTGCGGTGTGCGAATCCGCATGCCAAGCATCTCGTCCACAACGCGGGTCAGCTCGTCGAGGCTCTTGACCAGTTTGACGCCACCTGCCTTGCCCCGGCCCCCGGCGTGCACCTGGGCCTTGACCACCCAACCGCTGCCACCGAGCTGTTGGGCAATCTCCCGGGCTTCCGGCGAGCTGGAAGCAACTGCCCCCGCCGGAACCGGGATGTCATAGGCTTCAAAAAGGTTCCTGGACTGATATTCCTGCAAATTCATGGTGATCCCTGTTTGTGAAAATGCGCACAACAAGCTGCGGCGAAAAGCGGCATATTCTGGGGCATTGGCGCGGACGAAGCAAAGCTCGACTTGCCCACTTCGTTGACGGCGGAATCCCGCGCCCTTGCTATACTCGCGCTGTCCACGCTGCGGGCGACCGGCCGCGGTTTCATCCATTCGATGCCGTCGTGCCGGGTGCGACAGACACGGCCCGATGAAACAGTTTTACGACAAAAAGACACCTGCCGATTCCAGCCAGTCAGATACCTCCTGGCGCTCACTGCTGTATTTCAATCTATACCGGATTTTCATCTACACGCTTTTCCTCGTACTGGCGGCCAAGGCATGGATCGGCACCGGATGGCAACTGCTTCTCGTCCGAAACGGCGCGTTGCTGCTCGGCGTGTCCGCGGTGTCGTTCGCGCTGGCCCTGATCGCCGCGGCCGCCATCTGGAAGCGGCGCCCATCCTTGGACATCCAGGCCCACACCTACATTTTCGCCGACATCCTTTCCATCACGCTGATCATGAACGCGCTCGGCGGCGTGGGCAGCGGCGCGGGCGTCCTGATGGTGGCGAGCCTGGGCGCCGGGGCCCTGCTGCTTCCCGGCCGGACCGCCCTCGTATTTGCCGCCATCGCGAGCCTCGCCGTGCTTGGTCAGCGCCTGCACAGCGAGCTCAACGACCTGGTCAGCGACGGCAGCTACACCCAGGCTGGGATGCTGGGCGTCGCGTATTTCGCCATCACGCTGCTGAGCCTGCTTTTCGCGCGGCGCGCCAAGGAGACCGCGGAGCTGGCGGATCAACGCGGTGTCGATCTGGCCAACATAGCGCAACTCAATGAACTGATCATTCGGCGTATTCCCTCCGGTGTGGTCGTGGTTGATCCCGAGGGCCAGATCGTTACACTCAATGAATCCGCCTGGTATCTGATGGGAATGCCGTCGGCCGGCGAGCCGGCCCTGGGTGACCTGGCACCAACCCTCCGCGAAGCCCTCGACGACTGGCAGGTTACAGGCCGCCCGAATCAGGCCCCGATCCGGCTCGGGGACGACGTCCCGGCGGTTATTCCGCATTTCGCGGCCCTGGGTCGCAGCCGGGATGACGGCGGCACGCTGATCACGCTTGAGGACACCAGCACGGTTGAGCAACGCGCCCAGCAGATGAACCTGGCATCGCTCGGACGACTGACGGCGAGCATTGCCCATGAGATCCGCAACCCTCTGAGCGCCATCATTCATGCCGGCGAACTGCTGGATGAATCACCCAATCTGAAGGAAGCGGATCACCGGCTTACCGAAATCATCAAGGCCCACAGTGGCCGGGTAAACGAGGTGATCGAGAACGTGCTTCAGCTCTCCAGACGCGGCAACGCGGAGCCGGAAGAACTGGAACTGGCCGACTGGATCACCCACTTCGCCGAAGATTTCCGGCGTGACCAGGAACTGAACCTGACTCAGTTGAGAACCGAGTTGCCAACACAGAACGAAATCCGGGTATTCGCCGACCGGGCCCAGCTCCACCAGGTCGTGTGGAACCTGTGCAGTAACGCGATTCGTTATGGCCTGCAAAACAGTGCCGATGCCCGGCTCATCATTCGGACTGGCTACTCGACCGAGAGCCGTCGTCCATTCATTGAGGTCATCGACAACGGCCCCGGCATCGAGCCCGGTCAGGCGGAAAAGATATTCGAGCCGTTTTACACTTCAGACTCGGCAGGCGCCGGTCTGGGTCTTTATATCGCCCGCCAGCTGGCGGAATCGAATCAGGCCCGCCTCCGCTACCGCCCGGAGCCCGGGGGCGGGAGCTGTTTCCGGATCAGCTTCTATACCCCGAAGATGGCCCAGGCGAGTGAATCATGAATCGGCGAGTCATGAGCCCGGACCCTGACAACAAAGAGGCCACTGGATGAGCCACCCGCTTGCACTCATTGTCGATGACGAGCCGGACATTCGCGAACTTCTCGAGATGACGCTCAAGCGCATGGACGTGGATACCTGCTCCGCTGCCAATCTCGAGGAGGCCCGCAACGCACTGTCCAAACAGGAGTTCAACCTTTGCCTCACGGACATGCGCCTGCCCGATGGCAATGGCCTCGAACTCGTGGCGTTGATCAATCAGAGTTATCCCCATGTGCCGGTGGCCGTGGTGACGGCCTATGGGAATATGGAGTCGGCGGTCCAGGCGCTGAAGGCCGGCGCCTTCGATTTCGTGTCCAAACCCGTCAACTTGCGCGCCCTGCGCGCCCTGGTCGGGACGGCGCTGAAACTGCGCAAGCCTGGTGAGGTCACGGGCCCAAAAACGAACTTGCGTCTGATCGGCGAGTCGCCGGCCATGCACAAGGTCCGCGAAACCATCGCCAAGCTCGCCCGGAGCCAGGCACCGGTCTATATCAGCGGGGAATCCGGCGTCGGCAAAGAGATCGCGGCACGGTTGATCCACGCCCAGAGCCCCCGGGCCACCGCGCACTTTGTTCCAGTGAACTGTGGCGCCATCCCGGGTGAGCTCATGGAAAGCGAGTTCTTTGGCCACAAGAAGGGCAGTT
>SMWH01000061.1 GCA_004357005.1 Gammaproteobacteria bacterium | reverse complement strand
CGTGGCGCACGATCGGAATCAGGTCTGGGAGCCGGAATCCGGGCAGACGCAACTGGATTTTTCCATGGACAACCTCGCCGGCAAAGTATCCAGTCTCAGCATGGCTCGAACCGCCGAGGCGCGTGCCGGCGAGCGGGGAGATCTGGGAGCCGACGACTGGTACAACCTGGGCGTGGACATGGAGGCCACGGCTCCCGACGAGGCGCCGGATGCGTACCGGCGTTCCCTGGCGTTGGATGAGAACCTCGTGGACGCCATGATCAACTTGGGTCGGTTGTTGCAGGAAAGAGGCGAATACGACGAAGCCGAATCCCTCTACCGGCGGGCCATGAAGGTGCAGCCGGGAAATCCGCTGGCCAGTTTCAATCTGGGCACCCTGCTGGAAGACTGCGGGCGTGCCCACGACGCCATCGAGGCCTACAAACAGGCGGCCGAGGCCCTGGCGGACGCTCACTTCAATCTGGCCCGGCTTTATGAGGCCATGGGGCAGCGGGTGGCGGCCCTCAGGCACTTCCAACTCTTCAAATCTTTCCCCCGCGACTGACTCCATTGCGTGTGACGGACGGCGTCATCGCCTTCCTGGCTCCAAATGCAAGTCCAGTCGCCCGGAAGGCGATGATCCCGCCCGTTCGACCGATCGATCAGGCTCGGCACAAAGCCATAAGACCTTTGCGTCAGGCGGCGGTCGCACTGCCCGCGGAAAGGGAAGTGGGCAGGTGCCGTCTTCCGGTGCCGGCCATTCTCTGCCCCGGGGCGAGGGCAGCGACACCGGCGGTCGTACTGCCGCGCCGGGTGCTTCCGGGGGCGGAACTGACCGGGGCTTTTTGGGCCGCTCAGCGGCCTATAATCCAGCACTTATCTCCAGGTCGGGAGGGCTCAATGAAGAAAGTCGCCGTACTGGGTGCGGGACGGGTAGGCCGGGCGATCGTGCTGGATCTGGCACAGGAAGGTGAATTCGAAGTCACCGCGGTGGATCACTCAAAGGCCATACTCAAACCTCTGCAGGGCCTGGCCGGGGTGAAGGCGGTGGAGGCAGATCTGTCGGATGCCGATGCCGTGCGCTCGGTGGTGGAGTCCCAGGACATCGTCGTTGGTGCGGTTCCCGGTACCTTGGGTTTTCAGACGCTGCGCACGGTGATCGAAGCCGGCAAACCCGTTGTGGATATTTCCTTCTGTCCTGAAGACGAATTCGAGCTGCACAATCTGGCCTGCGAAAAAAACGTCGTCGCCATTATCGACTGCGGCGTTGCGCCGGGGCTGAGCAACATGATGCTGGGCTTTCACGCGGCCAACATGAGCAAGCTCAACCGTTTTGCATGTTATGTCGGCGGATTGCCCGTCATCCGGGCCTGGCCCTTCGAGTACAAGGCGACTTCTTCGCCGGCCGACATCATTGAAAAATACACGCGCCCTGCGCGCTTACGCATCGACGGCAAAGACGTCGTGAAACCCGCGTTGAGTGACATCGTGCTGATGGATCTGCCGGGTGTCGGAACCGTGGAGGCATTCAACAGCGACGGACTGAGAACCCTGCTGACCACGATCGATTGCCCGAACATGGTGGAGAAAACCGTGCGTTACCCGGGTCACGCGTTGAAGATGCGCCTGTTGCGCGACACGGGTTTCTTTGAAACCCATCCGCGCGCGGTAGCCGATACGGAAGTCGTGCCGCGGGACCTGAGCGCGGAGCTGCTCTCCGCTGCCTGGGGCCTGGCGGATGATGACGAGGACCTCACCGTGATGCGGGTGGAAGTGGAAGGTGAGGAGAACGGGCATCCCATCACCCATGTCTATGATCTTTTCGACCGTTACAACCGGGAAACGCGCACGCACTCCATGTCCCGGACTACCGGCTATACCTGCACGGCGGTCGTGCGTCTGTTGGCCGCGGGGCTCTATGACAAACCCGGTATCTCGCCTCCCGAGATGCTGGGCCGCGAGCCGGATTGTCTGCAGTTCATTCTGGACAGGCTGGAAGAGCGGTACGTGGAACTCAGCCTCGACTCACGGGTGCCCAGAGCCTGATTTCGGGGCCTGATTCCGGAGCCTGCGAAGGGCGGCCCAAGCGAATGAGCCGCCCTTTTCATATTGCCTGTCCGTCACCCCTGTTGATCCGCGATCCAGCGGTCAATCTTGGTTTCGAGAACATCCAGCGGCAATGATCCGTCGATCAGAATCGCCTCATGAAATTCCCGGGGATCGAAAGATGACCCCAGTTGCGCCTCTGCGCGATCACGCAGTTCGCGGATTTTGAGCTGGCCGATCTTATAGGCCAGCGCCTGACCGGGCCAGGCGATGTAGCGTTCCGCTTCGGAAACCGCCCGGGCCTCCTTGACCGCCGTATTGGCGTACATATAGTCCAGCACGTCCTGCCGGGTCCAGCCCTTGGCGTGCAGACCCGTGTCCACCACCAGCCGCACCGCGCGCCACAACTCCGCATTGAGCGCACCGAAATACTGATAGGGGTCCGTGTAAACACCCATTTCTTTTCCGAGGCTTTCCGCGTACAGACCCCAGCCCTCGGTGTACGCGGTGAAACCGCCGAAGCGCCGGAAGCGCGGCAGTTCTTCGACCTCCTGTTGCAGCGCGATCTGGAAGTGGTGTCCCGGCACGGCTTCGTGCAGGAACAGTGATTCCATGGCCCACTTGGGTCGGGCGTTCAGATCATAGGCATTGGCGTAGAAAACGCCTGGCCGTGAGCCATCCGGTGCGGCGCGCTGGTAGGACCCCCCGGAAGAGGATTTCTCACGAAAGGGTTCAACGGCCCGGATTTCGTAATCCGCCTCGGGAAAACGCTTGAACAGTTTGGGCGCCAGGGCGTGCACGTATTCGCGCATGTCCCGGTAACCGTTGATGAGATCCTCACGCTCGGTGAAGTAGAACTGGGGATCGTCGTTCATGAATTCGAAGAAGTCTTTCAGGTCTCCATCGAATCCAACGTCGGCCATCACACTGCGCATTTCGCCATGGATACGCCCGACCTCCTCCAGTCCGATCTGGTGGATTTGCTCCGGCGTGAGATCCGTGGTGGTGCGCATGCGTACTGAGTAGGCGTACCAGGCCTCGCCGTCCGGGAGCGCATAGAGTCCGACCGTGTCGCGAGTGGCGGGCAGGTACTCGTCGCGGATGAAATCGCGCAAGCGCGCGTAGGCAGGGACCACCACGTTCCGGATGGCATCGGAATAGGCAGCGGCAAGACGCTCACGATCCTCCACGGAAAAGTCCTCCGGCATGTTTTCAACGGGCCGATAAAAAAGACTCTCGGTGACGTCGTCCACCACGTGTGCTTCGAGTTGCGGCAGGGTTTTCTCCATGAGTATCCGCGGGTTTATGACACCTGCCGCCATGCCCTCGCGCATGTTTTCGATGGCCTGATCGATCCATACGCTGAAACCGTCCATGCGTCCCAGAAAGTCATCGTAGTTTTTCACCGTCTTGAACGGGTGGAGGCTGCCACCGGAACCCATCTGGGCGAAAAAGTTCGGTGTGCTGAAAAACTGGTTGACGGGGATCAGGTAACCGGGAAACCGCAGGCTCTCGATGTCGTTTTCCCGTTCGGTTTTGAACACTTCCCAGGTCAGCAGGTCCTGACCCTCCAGCAGGCCGGGCTCGATACTGTTGATCCGTTCCAGGAATTCCCGGCCCAGCGCTTCGGTCCTGGCCCGATGTTCGGGTCCGATGGAATTGGCGAACTGGTCGTCCCAGCGGTGATCGCCGAGCGATGTGGCGCGGACAGGGTTCAGCTCCAGATTGCGCTCGAAGTGCTCATCCACCAACGCCGCAAGTTCTTGCGACTCGGCCGTTTTGGCATCAACCAGTTCCGTCTGCGCCTGGGCTTTGGTGTCGGGAGCAGCGGTGGTTTCCCCTGTCTGGTCGCCGCCGCAGGCCGCAAGGGTAAGCGCGCAAAGCGTGGTAAGAAAAAGATATCGCATCGCGATTCCTCCGTTAGATTTGTTCAGTTCAGGTCCGTGTAGATCTGCCGTAACCGCGTTTGCAACGCGGGCACCACCCGGGTTTCAAACCAGGGGTGGCGCCGAAACCATCCTATGTTGCGTGGCGAAGGATGCGGCAACGGCAGGAATTCGGGGAGGTAACTTTGCCATTGTTGGACGGTTTCCGCCACGCCGGATCTGCGCTCCGGGCTCAGGTAATGGGCCTGGGCGTACTGGCCGATCAGCAGGGTCAGTTCGATATTGGGCATTTCCGCCAGCAACCGGGGCAGCCACAGTTCGGCGCATTCCCGGCGGGGCGGCAGATCCCCCGAGGCGCCACGGCCCGGGTAGCAATAACCCATGGGAATGATGGCAAAACGGCGCTCGTCATAAAAAGCGTCCCGCTCCACCGACATCCATTCGCGCAAGCGGTCCCCGGAGGGATCGTTCCAGGGAATGCCCGTCTCGTGTACCCGGGTGCCCGGAGCCTGCCCGACGATCAGGATCCTCGCGTCCACATGGGCGCGGAGTACCGGATTAGTGCCGAGAGGCAGTTGGTCGGCGCAGACCCGGCAGGCGCGTACCTCGGTCAGCAATCGCGCGAGTTTGCGGTTGCCTCTGTCGGTTGAGGCCCCCGCTCCCATTCAACTGTTGAAATGACGATCGATCTGATCGCACAGACAATGCAAAACGAGCAGATGAATTTCCTGCACCCGAGCCGTGTTCCGGACGGGCGCGCGGATCTCCACATCATCGTTCGCCAGCAGGTCTTTCATGGCGCCGCCATCACCACCGCTCAGCGCGACGACGCGCATGTTGTTCTGATGGGCCACTTCGATGGCGGCGATGACGTTGGAGGAATTGCCGCTGGTGCTGATGGCCAGCAGCACATCACCCGGGCGACCCAGAGCCTCAAGCTGGCGGGCGAAAACCCGGTCGAAGTCATAGTCGTTGGCGATGGAGGTGAGCGTCGAAGAATCAGTGGTCAGCGCCACCGCTGCCAGGGCCTGACGTTCCGTTTCGAAACGGTTGATGAGTTCCGCGGCGAAATGTTGTGAATCCGCTGCCGAGCCGCCGTTGCCACAACTGAGGATCTTGCCGCCCGCGCGCAACGACGCGTTGATCATTTCGCTTCCCGCCAGGATGGCTTCGGGCAGGGCGTCGGCTGCCTTCTGTTTGGCTTCGATGCTGGCGGCAAAGAGTTCCCGGATTCGATCGGTTGCATCCATCGCTATTCCTGTTTGGACATCAGGCGGCGGAAAAGGCGTCACGTATCCAGTCTACGTCAGGTTTGGCCCGGGCGCCGCTCATGGATACCACGTCGAAACGACAAGCCGAGTCCGCGAGCGCCGGGTGTGTCAGCAGCCAGTGGCTGGCGGTGGCGATCAATTTCGCACGCTTGCGTGCATCCACGGATTCCGCGCCGCTTCCGTAGTCCGTGCTGCGGCGGTAACGCACTTCCACAAACACCAGGTCATCATCATCGCGCATGATCAGGTCCAGTTCCCCGCGCCGGCAATGATAGTTGCTCTCCACAAACTCAAGCCCCTCCCGTTCGAGGTGCTCTCTCGCCATGCGCTCGAACTGCCCGCCGCTAGCCATTGACGTGGGCCATATCAGTTTCCCGCGACGACCTGACCGGTGCTGCTGATCAATCGTGGCCGCCCACCGAGAAACCGCGCCCAAAGGAGCTGGCGATATACCCGTCCCCCGGTGTCCATGGACAACCACCCGGTGTTGCCGGGAAAGGCGTCCCCGGGGTTCGCCTGCAGCCACCGCAGATAGGGCGCG
>SMWH01000060.1 GCA_004357005.1 Gammaproteobacteria bacterium | reverse complement strand
TGCAGGGCATCAACGCCAACATCATGTCGCTGGGCGGCATCGCCATCGCCGTGGGCGCGATGGTGGACGCGGCCATCGTCATGATCGAAAACGTGCACAAGCACCTGGAAGGCCGGGAAGTGGATACCGCGGAACGCTGGGCGATCATTCGGGAATCCACCCGGGAGGTGGGCCCGCCCCTGTTCTTCTCGCTGCTGATCATTACGCTCAGCTTTCTGCCGGTATTCAGCCTCGAAGCCCAGGAAGGACGTCTGTTCTCGCCACTCGCCTTTACCAAGACCTGGGCCATGGCCGCGGCAGCGGCACTGTCCATCACCCTGGTGCCGGTGTTAATGGGCCTGCTGATCCGCGGCAAAGTGACCCCGGAGCAGCACAATCCCATTAACCGCTGGCTGATGCGTGGCTACCGCCCGCTGATCGAGTTCACCCTGGACCGTCCCTGGCACGTGCTGATCGGCGCCCTGGTGATCACGGTGATCGGGTTATGGCCGGCGACCCGCCTGGGTTCGGAGTTCATGCCGCCCCTGGACGAAGGCGATTTCATGTACATGCCGTCCACCTATCCAGGCGTGTCGGTGGACAAGGCTCGCGAGATTCTCCAACAGACAGACAGGCTGCTGTATACATTTCCCGAAGTTGAATCGGTATTCGGAAAAATGGGTCGTGCCGAAACCGCCACTGACCCGGCGCCGCTGACCATGGTCGAAACCATGATCCAACTCAAACCGCAGGACCAGTGGCGTGAAGGCATGACATCGGAAAAACTGCGCAAGGAAATGGACCGGGCGATCCAGTTTCCCGGGCTCACCAATGTCTGGGTCATGCCGATCAAGAACCGCATCGACATGCTCGCGACCGGCATCAAGACCCCGCTGGGCATCAAGGTTGCGGGGCCCGAACTGTCCGTGATCCAGGACATCGGTCGACGTCTGGAGACGGTGCTGGCCGATGTGCCGGGCACGGCCTCGGTGTATTCGGAACGGGTGGCCGGTGGACGTTATATTGATGTGGACATCGACCGGGATCGTGCCGCCCGCTACGGGATGAACATCGCCGATATCCAGGACATCGTGCGCACCGCCATCGGTGGCATGCAGGTTACCGAAACCGTCGAGGGGCTGGAACGCTATCCGGTCAACCTGCGTTACCCGCGGGACGTGCGCGACTCCGTGGAAAAACTGAAGCTGCTGCCCATCGTGACACCCGTCGGGGCCCGCGTGGCGCTGGCGGACGTCGCGGACATTCGCGTCACGGACGGGCCATCGGTGATCAAGAGTGAAAACGCGCGCCTCAACGGCTGGGTCTATGTGGACATCGCAGACCGTGATCTCGGTTCCTACGTGAACGAGGCACAACAAGTGGTGGCGAGCCAGCTGGATCTGCCGACCGGGTATTCCCTGTCCTGGTCGGGACAATATGAATACATGCTGCGCGCCAAGGAACGACTGAAGGTCGTTGGCCCGCTCACGCTGGCCATCATCGTGCTGTTGCTGTTCCTGAATTTCCGGCGCATGACCGAAGTGGCCATGATCATGGGTACCCTGCCCCTGGCGCTCGTGGGTGGCGTGTTGCTGTTGTACGTCATGGACTACCAGTTGTCCGTTGCCGTGGGCGTGGGTTTCATCGCCCTGGCCGGTGTGGCGGTGGAAATCGGTGTCTTGATGCTCGTCTATCTGAACCAGGCGCTGGACCGTCAGAAACAAGAACACGGACAACTGACTGCTGCACGCGTTCGCGACGCGGTCGTGGAAGGCGCGTTGCTGCGCATCCGGCCCATTATAATGACCGTGGCCGCTATCATTGGGGGGCTGGTGCCCATCATGATCGGTTCCGGGACGGGCTCCGAGGTCATGCGCAGGATCGCGGCACCCATGCTGGGCGGGATGATAAGCGCTACGGTACTCACGTTGCTGGTTATCCCGGCGCTGTTTTTGCTATGGAACCGTTACCGGCTCAGCCGCCAATGAACCGAGTCGCCATATCAATCCGGGCACAGGTATTTCAATGGGGTCTGACCCCATTGAAAACGAGCCGCTCCCACAACGACAGGAGGAGACATCATGAACGCAATACGCACTGCACTATTTATCCCCGCTGCTGGTCTTTTGCTGCTTGCCAATGCCGCCCTGGCCACGGCCGATGACGAGGCCGATCTGCTGGCCATCATCGCCGCCGTCGAGGCCGGTTGGGAAAACGGGGACGGAACGCCGTTCCGCGAATATTTTCTTGATTTCCCCGGCGCCCGCTACGTGGAGACCGGTGGCCAGAACGAGGGACTGGACGATCTGGTAACGCACCATGTGGAGCCCGAGTCCGGCGCCCTTGACGGTATGGATCTCAGCTTCAGCGACATCGAGGTTCACTTCGAAGGAGACTTCGCCTGGGCGATAGCAAACACCGAGTTCCAGGCAACCGTGGTTTCCGACGGACGCAAGATTCACAGCCGCGGCTACCAGACCTTCCTGTTCAGAAAAGTGGACGGTGCCTGGAAAGTGGTCCACACGCACAGCTCCTCTCGTCCAGTCAAGAAGGACTGATGCAGAAAAATGAAAACATCGGCTGAAACATGACGACGCAAACGAGCGGGCAATGGACCTGCCCGATGCACCCGGAAATCATCCGCGATGGCCCGGGAGCCTGCCCGATCTGTGGCATGGATCTGGAACCCATGGTTCCGGGCGGGGACGAAGACAACGCGGAACTGGTGGGCATGACGCGGCGCTTCGTGATGGCCGCGGCCCTGAGCATACCGCTGGTCGTTATCGCCATGGGAGATCTGTTTCCCGGCCAGCCACTGGCCAAACTTGCGTCCCGGTCCGTGTGGGAATGGGTGGAACTCCTACTCGCCACGCCCGTGGTGTTGTGGGCGGGCTGGCCGTTTTTCGTCCGTGGCTGGCGCTCGGTGGTCAACCGCAATCTCAACATGTTCACGCTGATCGCCCTGGGCGTTGGGGTCGCGTACCTCTACAGCGTAATCGCGGTGCTGGCCCCGGGGATTTTTCCAGCATCCTTTCGCGGCCCCGATGGCCAGGTGGCCGTGTACTTCGAGGCCGCGGCAGTGATCGTGACCCTGATTCTGCTGGGACAGGTGCTGGAACTTCGCGCGCGCCACCGCACCGGTGCCGCCATTCGCGCCCTCCTGGAACTGTCCCCGCCCACCGCTCGCCGCCTCAACGACGACGGCACGGAAACCGACGTGCCGCTCGAAGCGGTAGCCGTCGGAGACCGCTTGCGTGTTCGCCCTGGCGAGAAAATACCCGTGGACGGCACCGTGCTGGAGGGTTCCAGCGTCGTGGACGAATCCATGATCACGGGGGAGCCGATGCCGGTGTCGAAACAATCCGGCGATACGGTCATCGGTGCAACCGTCAACGCCACGGGCTCTTTTGTCATGACGGCAGAGCATGTGGGCGCCGACACGCTTTTGTCCCAGATTGTGCACATGGTCGCGGAAGCGCAACGCAGCCGGGCGCCGATCCAGAAGCTGGCCGACATCGTCGCGGGCTATTTCGTTCCAGCGGTCATCGTGATCGCCGTGCTGACGTTCATCGTCTGGGCCATCGTTGGCCCCGAACCGCCCCTGGCCTATGCCGTGATCAATGCCGTGGCCGTGCTGATTATTGCCTGTCCCTGCGCGCTGGGCCTGGCCACGCCCATGTCCATCATGGTGGGGACCGGTCTCGGCGCCACGACAGGCGTCCTGTTCAAGAATGCGGAAGCCATCGAAGTCATGCGCAAGGTGGACACGCTGGTGGTGGATAAGACCGGCACCCTCACCGTGGGAAGACCCGCGCTGATCAACGTCGTAGCAGCGATTGAATACGACAAACCGGAATTGTTGCGCCTGGCCGCCAGCCTGGAACGGGCCAGCGAACACCCCCTGGCCGCCGCCATCCTGGAAGGCGCCGATGCGGACGGTATCGAACTTGCTCCGGTGGAGGGCTTTGAATCGGTGACGGGAAAGGGCGTCACGGGCCGGGTCGATGGCCACACACTGGCGTTCGGTAACCGGGCGTTGCTGAAGGATCTTGGTCTCGATCCAGGCGCCTTCGAAAATCAGATCAACGACATGAGCCGTCAGGGACAAACCGTCATGTTTCTGGTGGTCGACGGCCGGTTCGCCGGGATGCTGAGCGTTGCCGATCCCATCAAGCCCACCACTCCGGAGGCGATCAAGGCACTGCATCAGGAGGGACTGCGCATCGTCATGCTCACCGGCGACAGCGAGGCAACGGCACAAGCCGTCGCCGCGGAACTCGACATCGACGAGGTTATTGCCGAGGTTCTGCCCGCCCAGAAAAACGAAGTTGTGAAGCGCTTACAGGCGCAAGGTCATATCGTCGCCATGGCCGGCGATGGCATCAACGACGCCCCGGCCCTGGCCCAGGCCGACGTGGGCATCGCCATGGGCACCGGCACCGATGTCGCCATGGAAAGCTCGGACATCACGCTGGTGAAGGGAGACCTGACCGGGATCGTGCGCGCCCGGCGGATCAGCCGGGCCACCATGCGCAACATCCGGCAGAACCTTTTCTTCGCGTTCTTCTATAACGCCATGGGCGTTCCCGTGGCCGCCGGCGTGCTGTATCCATTCTTCGGTCTGCTCCTGAGCCCCATGATCGCCGCCGCCGCCATGAGTTTCAGTTCCGTATCGGTCATAGCCAACGCCCTGCGCCTGCGACGTATTGATATGGGATAGGGTGATTGGCGGGCACAGTGCAGTGGCCGGTCGCGCGGTCGGTCTGTGGGCCGCTATGTACGCATAGGAACGAAACCGAGGATGTCATGAAGGTTATCAAAACACTCGTCATCGCTGTCGTTGTTGGAGTGATTGTTGCCGTGGGGTTTGCCTACTCAGGGCTGTTCGACGTTGGCGCCAGTTCTCCCCACGGTGGGCTGGCAAAGTGGGTTCTGTCGACCACGATGCACGCATCGGTCAAGCGGCGTGCAAAAGACATCGATGTCCCGGATCTGGACGACGAAGCCTTGCAGTTCGCCGGAATCAACGATTTTCAAACCATGTGTGCCGGCTGCCACGGAGCGCCCGGGAAGGACCCGGAAGCGATGGGGCAAGGCTTGAATCCTCCGGCACCGGATCTGGCGGAGTCCGCCGCGCACATGACCCCGGCGGAACTTTTCTGGGTAACCAGGCACGGCATCAGGATGACGGGGATGCCGGCATGGGGCGCCACCCATGACGACGAAGACTTATGGCCTGTGGTGGCTTTTATCACGACATTGCCCGGACTCGATGCCGATGCATACCAATCCAAGTTGAGCCGTGCGGAAGGGATCGGACACCACGGGGCAACCGAAGCTGGCACCCACGCTCACGATGAAACAACAGGGTCGGACGACTCCAAGCGTCAGGAAAAGGAACATGGTCATGACGATCAAGACCACGCGCATTGAAGCGAGTTGCTGCAGCTGCGGAGATTACGCGTCGCAACAGCCCATGAGGAAAAGGGGGGTGCATCGTGTCTAACCGAGTGATTACAGGGCGCCAGGTTGCGGCAGCTGTTGTTGTCGTCCTCGTGACGGGCTGTGCCAGTCTGCCAAAGGATCTGGGACGCAGCGACGTCGATGCGCTGGTAGCCGAGCGCGGGCGGCCCACGCTCGAAGCAGACACCTCGTTATCCGAACTGGTTGGGACGCTCACGGCAGAACCCCTGACAGCCGACAGCGCGATCCATATTGCCCTCGTGAACAACCCACGACTCAGTGGCGCGTACGCGCGCCTCGGGTTTGCAGCGGCGGAAGTCTATGCAGCCGGGCGGATCCGAAATCCCGTGTTCTTAGGGTCCTTCCTCGATTCCAGCGTCAGCGGTCAGCGCGATCAGGTAACGCTCGGCCTCGTCGTGTCCTTTACCGATTTGCTTACCGTCCCGGCGCGCAAGCGGCTTGCGGCCGGCGAGTTTGCGGCGATGAAACAATCGATCGGCGCCGAGGTGCTGGACATCGCAGCAGAAGCCGAAACGGCCTATTACCGTTCCGTCAGCGCCAAGCAGGTCGCCGCGTTGCGCCGGCAAATCGCCACCGCCAGTGACCTGTCGGCCCAGCTCGCCGGGCGGTTCTTCGACGCGGGGAACCTGACCCCTCGTGAACTTGCGATGGAGCGCGCCGCGGCTTCAGAGCAACGACTGCGGTCGCTCGATGCAGATGTGGACGCCTACGCGGCACGGACCGGGCTCGCGGAGGTCCTGGGCTTGTCCACGGCCGATGCCTGGGATGCGCCGGCCCGGCTCGGCGTCCCGCTGCGTGAGGAAGACTCGTTGGAGAGTCTTCTGGTGCTCGCCCGCCAAAGCCGCCTGGATTTGGCGGCGGCACGCACGGAAGCGGATGTTCTGGCGGATCGTCTTGGCGTTGCGGGGTGGACGCGCTGGTTGGGCGAGCTCGATGTTGGCGTCGAGCGCGAACGGGAAACCGAAGGCGGGACGCTTACCGGCCCGACGGTGGGTTGGGAGATTCCGATTTTCAACCAGCACCGCGACCAGTTGCTGCGCATCTCTGCCGATCTCGAGATAGCCTTTGCCGAGGTTGCCCGGCT
>SMWH01000059.1 GCA_004357005.1 Gammaproteobacteria bacterium | reverse complement strand
CTGAAACACTCGTGGATGTTGGGGCATGAGGCTTCTTCACAGACAGTTACCAGGTGGTTTTCGCGCAGTCGGGCCTTGAGCGCTTCGACACGGTTGTGGCCGGGAAGCCGGATACGGATCCAGGGAGGCTTGCGCAGGATGGGCTGATCCGGGTCGAAAGTCACCGGGTTGCGGGAGATTTTGCCTTCTCCCTTTTGGCCCTGGCCCTTTCGTGCCCGAACCGGGCTCTGTTCGAGCCGGACGGCTATCTTGTTCCTGGTTTGCTCAGGCATTTTCGGACACATGACTCGCGGTTTCAGGACATGGTTTCGGGAATCGAAGCCGCCACGACAGTGTAGCCGAAGTGGTCCGCGAATACGCCGAGCAGATCGTCTGCCACCAACGGCAACGAACGCGGTCCACCCTTGTCGGCGACCTGCGTGACCTGCAGTCCTTCATAACCGCAGGGGTTGATGCGCGAAAACGGAGTCAGGTCCATGTTGACGTTGAAAGCCAGACCGTGAAAAGTGCAGCCGCGGCGCACACGCAAGCCCAGGGCGGCGATCTTCTGTCCCTCCACATAGATCCCGGGGGCGCCGTCCAACCGTGTTCCTTCGATTCCGTAGCCGGCCAGGACATCGATGACTACCTGCTCCAGACCATCCACCAGTTTGCGAATCCCCGTGCCCAGCCGGCGCAGGTCGAGCAGGGGATAGGCCACGATCTGCCCGGGGCCGTGATAGGTTACCTGACCACCGCGGTCCACCTGAACTACGGGGATGTCACCGGCGTCGAGTATGTGTTCCATACGGCCGGCCTGGCCCAGCGTGAATACCGGAGGGTGCTCCATCAGCCAGAGTTCGTCGACCGTCGCATCGTTCCGTGTGTCGGTGAATTCGGACATGGCGCCCCACACGGATTCATAGGGCGCTGTGCCCAGCCGCCGGACCATGAGTTTTCTCCGGGACATGATCAAAGCGCCATCAACACACTGTCGCAAGAGGAGAGATCGCGATAAATGCTGTCGAGTTGTTCCCGCCCGGTGGCGACGATCGTGATCGTGAGGGATACGAACTTGCCCTTCTTGCTGCCGGTGGAACGGACCGAGTCTTCCGTCAGGTCCGGCACGTGTCGTCGGACGATGTCCATGATGGTGGTTTGAAAGGAAGGCGCTGCTTTGCCCACAACCTTGATGGGGAACTCACACGGAAACTCGAATACTGATTCCTGTTTGCTCATGCCGCTCTCTTCGCTTCCTGAAACCATTGAAAGACTTTGGTGAATACCGGGCCAGGCTTCCCTGTGCCCACACTGTTGCCGTCGAGATTGACTACCGCCAGCACCTCCTTGCGTGAACTGCTGATCCATATCTCCTCGGCGCCACGGAGTTCATCTTCGCTGACGCCCCGTTCCGCGCAGGACACTCCGTGATCCCTGCACAGGCCCAGAATAAATGACCGGGTAATCCCCGGCAGGAGTTCATCGCTGTTGGGTGGCGTAACGACAACTCCACCGATCACAACGAACACGTTACTCGCGGCGCCTTCGGTCAGGTGTCCGTCACGAACCAGGATGGCTTCGTGCGCTCCCGCATCCAGCGCCTGCTGGCGCAGCAGCACGTTGGCCAGCAGCATGGTGGATTTGACGTTGCACTGCTCCCAGCGGATGTCGTCCAGGATCACAGCCCGAATCCCGTCATTGACCAGATCCTGGGAGACCGGTCCGCCGGGAGAGGCCATGACCAGCACCGTGGGTTTCGGGTTTGCCGGGAATTTGTGATCGCGAAGGGGCGCCGTGCCGCGCGTTACCTGCACATAGACGCTCTGTTCGCCGTTTCCGTTAGCCTTCACGACTTGATCGATGATCTGTTTCCAGGTGTCGCGGTCGTGGGGGTGGCCGAGGCGCACCGCGTCCATGCTCCGCTCAAGTCGTCTCAGATGTTCGTCCAGAAGGAAGGGTTTGCCATCGTAGACGCTGATGACTTCGTATACACCGTCGCCAAACAGGAAACCGCGGTCGAGCACTGAAATCCGGGCTTCGCTGAGCGGCATGGTGTGTCCGTTAAGCCAGACCAGCGGAGGGTTTTTTTCCGACATTATTCGCTGTCGAACCACATGAGAACGTGGTCGCGTGTGCGTTGCCAGAGATTACCTTCGGGGATCGCTTCGAGCGCCACGAGCGGCGCTTCCGCCACGGTTTCGTCCCCAAGCATGATTTTGACCTTCCCGAGCTCGGCTCCGACTTCTACCGGCGCGATCACCGAACTGAGTACGTCCATGCTCGCGTCGAGCTGGTCGTACCGGCCCCGGGGAATGGTGACGAACAGGTCCCGATTCAACCCGGCCGATACTGTCTCCATGGAGCCTTTCCAAACTTTTGCATCACTCAGCGCTTCGCTGGCGGTATAAAGACGATGGGTTTCGAAAAACCTGAAGCCGTAGTTGAGCAACGCCTGGCTCTCGCTGGCGCGTGATGCTTCGCTTGCCGAATTCATGACAACGCTGATCAGCCGCATATCGCCACGTACGCCGGACGCCGCCAGACAGTAACCAGCCGAGTCCGTGTAGCCTGTCTTTATCCCGTCTATGCTGGGGTCCCGCCACAGCAGGTTGTTTCGGTTGTGTTGAAGGATACCGTTGTAAGTAAACTCCTTTTCGCTGTACCACGCGTAGTATTCGGGAAAGTTCGTGATCAGGGCGCGCGACAGGATCGCGATATCCTGTGTCGTCGTGTAATGATTCGGGTCGGGCAAACCGGTGGAATTCACGAAGTTGGAGCTGGTCATGCCCAGTTGCTCGGCGTAAGCATTCATGATCTGTGTGAAGGCTTCTTCGGTGCCGGCGATGTGTTCGGCCAGTGCCACGGTGGCATCGTTGCCGGATTGGATGATCAACCCTTTCAGCAGCACTTCTACCGGCACTTGTGTTCCGACCTCCACGAATGTGCGCGAACCTTCTGTTCGCCAGGCTTTTTCGCTGATCGTGACCAGTTCATCCAGCGTGATCGTGCCTGCCTTGAGTTCTTCGAAAGCCACATAGGACGTCATGATCTTGGTGATGCTGGCGGGTTCGCTGATCGCGCCCGGATCCCTGCTTGCCAGAATCTTCCCGCTGTGCATGTCCACCAGAAGATAGCTGGTGGCGGCCACTCGCGGTGGCGCCGGAATCGGTGACTGTGCCCACAGTGGGGAAACGGCGAGGAGGAAAAGCGCTGCAGTCCAAGCAATGATTGCGTTGCTGTGTTTAGCCCGGATTGTTGCGATCAACATCTGATTCCAGATTCTTCCGTGATGTTTCTGGCTCGACATATCGCCCGACAAATGAGGCTTGGCTTTGCCGGCCGGGCCCGTGGGTGTCAGCGAGCGGCAGAGTATAGCGGAATCTCCCGGGTCCTCGCGGCGTTACTCGTACACCAGGTGTCGTTCCGTAATCCCCAACCGGGCCAGTTTCTCGTCCAGTTCGCTGAGCTGGCTGTTGGATTTGACCGGCCCCACCCGCACCCGGTAGACGGTTTTGCCGTCGACCTTCGCCTTCTTTGTCTTGACGTCGCGGATCCGTGCCTTGTCGAGCCGTTTTTTCATGGCGTCGGCGTTGCCTTTGACGGAAAACGCGCCCACCTGCATGTACAGCTTGCCGGACTTGCCGGAAGTCATGGTTTCATTCCGGGAGGAGCGATCGGAGGGGTCGATGGCGCGCACTTCCACCCGTGCCGTGCCGGTTTTTTGCATCCCGAGTTTGACGGCCGCCGCGTAGGAGAGATCGATGATGCGTCCGTTCGCGAAGGGGCCGCGATCGTTCACGCGCACGATGACGCTGCGTCCGTTGTCGAGCCGGGTCACCCGCACATAAGTGGGAAGCGGGAGCGACTTGTGTGCGGCGCTCATCGCATACATGTTGTAGGCCTCGCCGCTCGATGTACGGCGACCATGGAACTTGGTGCCGTACCATGATGCTTCCCCGCGTTTGACGTAGCCCCTGCTCGAGTCGAGCACGTAATAACGTTTGCCCAGGGCAACATAGGATTCCGGGTTGCCGTAGCGGCTGGGCGGTTCTTTTTTGGGAACTGCATCGGGGACGTCACTGACGTCCGGCGGATTTCGGGGGGCAGAATCCTGATCCTTACTGGGTGTGCCGCCACAGGCGGCCAGAAGGACGATCAACAGGCAACTTGTTGCGCGTAACGGGATACCCAAACGATCGACATCTCCCGCTCGTTTTCAGTTCATTACCGCTGCCGCTGGTCTTTGATCTCGCGGCTGAGCTGATAAACCGCCATTGCGTACAACGGACTGTGATTGTAGCGCGTGATGACGTAGAAATTCTGAAACCCCAGCCACTGCTCCATGCTATCGCGGTTTTCGAGGCTGATCAGGGTTGATAGCAGGCTGTCGTCGGAGAAATCGCTTACCGGGCTGTATCCCCAGTCGCGCATTTGACTGAGCGGGTAGACGGGCTTCAGGCCGGGCTTTTCGATGAGGCGCTGTGAGCCCGCATTGTCCCTGACCGGGTCGGCGATGGGTCCACCTGCTTCCCAACCGTGCCTGCTCAGGTAGTTGGCCACGCTTCCGATGACGTCGGAATGGTTACTCCACAGATTCCGGATGCCATCACCGTCGAAATCCACGGCGTATTCGATATAACTGCCCGGCATGAACTGTCCCATGCCCATGGCGCCGGCATAGGATCCCATTAAATCCAGCGGGTTCATGTGCTCGCGCCGGACCAGGATCAGGAACTGCTCGAGATACCCTTCGAACTCCCGACCACGTTTCGGATAGTCGAAAGCCAGAGTCATGAGAGCATCGATGACTCGATGATTCCCGAGGACTCTCCCGTACTTGGTTTCGATGCCGATGACGGCAACGACCACGGCGGGGTCCACGCCAAAACGCGCTTCCGCCTGGTTCAGAATCGTGTTGTTCTGATTCCAGAACTCCACGCCGAGTTGAATACGATCGTCCGTCAGAAAGATCGGGCGGTATTCGAACCAGGGTTTTGCCTCGGCGGGGCGGGTCATCAATTCGATGATGCGCGGCTGATAAGTGGCAGCTCCGATAATGGTCTCGAGCTCAGCGCGTTCGAAACCATGCGTCGCCACCATCGCGTCGATGAAAGCCTTGACTTCCTGTCGCTCAATGAAACATCCATTCGCCGCCGCAACCGGGTTGCTTAAAGCGGCAACAAACAGCATGACCAGGAGGTTCCTTCCAATTCGCATGAACAGATTTCCTTTTCTCAGGCCTTTCCTCAGGTGTTGAGAAACCGTCGGTGCGTCTGAATGGACATCAGGATACCGAAGCCGACCAGCAAAGTGACCATGGATGTGCCCCCATAGCTGACCAAAGGCAGCGGTACGCCAACCACCGGCAGCAGTCCCGTCACCATGCCCGCATTGACGAATACATAAACAAAGAAAGTGAGGCTCAAACTCCCGGCCAGCAGCCTCGAATAGGT
>SMWH01000058.1 GCA_004357005.1 Gammaproteobacteria bacterium | reverse complement strand
TGGGCGGTGTCGTCGCCGACGTGCTTGCCGATGAGCGCGTGGCGTCCATGGACGGCGACGACCTGTGGGGGTTCGAAGCCACTTCATGGATGGAGCTGACCGGCCACTCCCGTGTCGCCACCACCATCAGCGGCACCTACGGAGATTCCGCGTCATCCAGCAACAGCTGGGTGTTTGTCATCTCGGATCAGTCCCGCGAACGTCTCTGGGAGCACCGCGAGGACTACGAGCGCTATTGTGAAGGCCACTATGTGTGGGTGAACTCGGAGCGGTTCAGCATCAGCCCGCTGGTCGGCATGTCGCCCGTGGGACTCGACAACCGGTCAATCATGCCGCCGACGCTGCCCCGGCACCGCAACGAGGACTATCTGTTCAATGCCGGACTGCGGTACCTGTACCCGGATTCCGTGAGCATCAGTTTTCCCTGGGCGCTCGGGCATTACCGCCCCGCTGGACGGGCGTACGTGCACGACGCCCGGGAAACGGCTGCCGGGGCCAACCTGGCGCAGTTCCTGGCGGACCTGGCGCTGTCCCTGCGTGGCGAGGGTCTGGCGCGGTCGCCAGACGGTCGTTTCCAGGGCCTGGCCGGGATAAGCCTCGGCCTCGCGGAAAACGAAGATAAAGTCCTGCTGGAACGGCTGGAAGAACATCTGTTGTTCATCCGCTCCAATTACATCCAGGATCTGCAGGGCATGCTGGCCCGGAACCTGGACGCACCGACATACTGGATCGCTGATGTGCGCCGCATCATCGAAACCAATGGCCGCCGGCTGACCCAGGCGGATGTGCCCGCGCTCGTGGACATGCCTTTGAAACTGGATCGCCCGGGGGTAGCGGGTTGGTTGCGTGAACGGGTTGGACAATACGGTGGCGCCGTCGAGATCTGGCCGGAGCTATGGCGCCATTGCCGGGACAACCCGGCTCAGCTTCCCGAATGAACACTACCGACGCGACCGGCGTCGTCATCGTGAACTACAACGCAGGCAACTGGTTGCCCCGTTGCGTTGAGGCCGTCGCAGAATCCGCCGGCCCGGTCGAGATCATCGTCGTGGACAACGCGTCCACCGATGACAGCGTGGAACGCCTGTGCGCGGCCCTGCCCATGGCGGCCCCGGTGGAGGTCGTTCGCAATACCGCCAACACCGGTTACGCGCGTGCCTGCAACCAGGGAGCGGCACAGACCGAAGCCTTTACCCTCGTTTTCCTGAACCCCGATTGCATTGTCGAATCCGACACCCTGGCCATTTTGCGCCGGGCTCTCGACGAAGATTCCCGGGCCGGGCTCGCCGGCGCATTGATCCTGGATCCCGGCGGATCCGAACAGCGGGCGGTACGCCGTCGTCTGCCCACACCGGGTCGTGCGCTGAGCACGTTGTCAGGATTGGAGCGTCTCGGGGTCGGCGGCATCAACGCCGCGAGTGATCCTTTGCCCGCGCACCCGGTGGAAGTCGAAGCCGTTTCGGGTGCATTGCTTTGTTTGCGGCGTCAGGCTTTCGACGCCGTAGGCGGCTTTGATGAGGATTATTTCCTCCATTGCGAAGACCTGGATCTTTTTGTGCGGCTGCGGGCTGGGGGGTGGAAGTTGTTGCTGGTGCCGGCAGCCCGGGCCATGCACGGTCTCGGGGTGTCGTCCGCCTCCGCGCCGTTGAGGGCCTGGTGGTACAAGCATCTGGGCATGCATCGCTTTTACCGGCGCCACCTGGCGACCCAACAGTCGTGGCCCGTGCCCTGGCTGGTGCTCGCCGGGATCTGGTTGCGCTGGGCGCTGCTCATGCCCTGGGTGGCGGTCCGGTCCCTGGGTGCACACCAGCCCGCGGACCCCGACTGATGACGCGCGCAACCGTGCTGGTGACGGGGGCGACCGGACAGATCGGTTACAGCGTTGTGCGCGCGTGTGTCGAGCGCGGAATTCCGGTCGTGGCCGTTTCACGTACGGCGCCACCCTCGTGGGCGGCCGCCCTGAATGGCGTGCGGTGGCATCGGCACGATCTGTCTGTCTCGGCCCTTGCGGTAGAACCGGCGGTGGCCCGGTGGGTCCACTGCGCGCCACTGGGCCTGGCGGCCCGGGTGGTGGCCGCCATGCCGGGGCTGAAACACGCGGTGGCCTTCAGTTCCACCAGCGTCCTGGTCAAACGCGACTCCCCCGACCGGCGGGAACGGGCGGTGGTGGCACAGTTGCTGGATGGCGAAGCCCGCTTCTCGGGCAGTTGTGAGGAACGGGCCGTGGGCTGGACGCTCCTTCGGCCCACCCTGATCTACGGCCGCGGGATGGACCAGAATCTCAGCCGGCTTGCCCGATGGGCCGGACGAATGCCGTTTTTTCCGTTGGCCGACGGAGGGCGGGGGCTGCGCCAGCCCGTGCACGCGGGAGACCTGGCTCAGGCGGCTCTCACGGCCCTGGAACGGCCTGAAAGCAACCGTCGGAGCTATGTGCTGGCCGGGGGGACCACGCTCAGCTACCGGGACATGGTGGGGGCCGTATACCGTTCCGTGGGCCGTACGCCGCGTTTCCTGCGTCTGCCAGGCGGGTTGCTGACCCTGTTGATTCGCGGGTTCGCGGGGCCACAGGTGCCCTGGGCCATGGTCGGGCGCATGGGGCAGGATCTGGTTTTTGATGACTGCCTGGCCCGGGAGGAGTTGGGCTACGATCCCCGGCCCTTTGTGCCGGACGCCGCCACCTGGGAGCCGCCGGCGGGGAAACCGGCCCCCGGACAGGCCCGGGAAGGTCCGGAGTAGGCCCGGCGCGGGGCCGGCACAGGACAAGGCAATGGCCGGAAAGTACGGAAAACCGTGGGTTTGCGTGGTCTTGGTGGACTATAATCTGCTCCCTTTGTGTCAGGGTAGGGAAGCCCCGGAAGATCAGGGAAGCGAGAAAGACCCATGAACACCAATATTGTATGGCACCAGGCCACCGTCACGCGCCAGCGGCGGGAGCAGATGAACGGGCACCGGGGCACGATCCTGTGGTTTACGGGCTTGTCCGGAGCGGGCAAGTCGACGCTGGCTCATGCGACGGAAGAACGGCTCCACCAGATGGGGGCCCGGACTTTTGTCTTTGATGGCGACAATGTGCGCCACGGTCTGTGCCAGGACCTGGGTTTTTCCGACGACGACCGTACGGAAAACATCCGCCGTATCGGCGAGGTGGCCAAGCTGTGTCTGGATGCGGGACTGATCACCATGACCGCGTTTATCTCACCGTTCCGCAAGGACCGGCGGCGGGTTCGTGAAATGGCGGCCAAAGCCGATTTTCACGAGATTTACTGCCACGCTTCGCTGGAGGTCTGCGAAGCCCGGGACGTCAAGGGTCTGTACAAGAAAGCCCGCGCCGGCGAGATCCCCGAGTTCACGGGCATCTCATCGCCCTACGAAGAACCGGAACATGCCGAATTGCTGGTCGAAACCGGAACCCGCGGCGTGGATGAATGCGTCGATCAGGTGATTGCCTATCTGCGCGATCACGGCGTGCTGCCTGCAAGTGACGACACTGCCGATGCCAAGGCCACCGCGGGTCAGGCGCCGGGGGCTCAAGCGATCTGAGCCCGCGCCCGCCATCGCGCGCGTGTTGTCGAATCCAATGACCGCCAAAGATTCCAAGAAAACCCCCCTGGTTGCGGTGGTGGGACTCGGTTACGTGGGTCTGCCGCTGGCGGTTGCCTTTGGCCGCCGTCAGCGCACCCTCGGTTTTGATGTGGACGCCGACAAGGTCAGCGCGTACCAGCGTGGCCACGATCCCACGGGAGAAATGGCGGACGAGGATCTGGCAGCCGCGGCAGATCTGGAATTCACCACCGACGCAAAAAAGCTCAGCGATGCGGATTATCTGATTATCACGGTGCCGACACCCGTGGACGACGCGAGACGACCGGATCTGCAACTTCTATTGGGCGCATGTGCCACGGTAGGGGAACACATGCGCAAGGGCGCGACCGTGATCTTCGAGTCCACCGTGTATCCGGGTTGCACCGAGGAAGACTGTATTCCCGTGCTGGAACGACATTCCGACCTGAAATGGGGCAAGGATTTTTCTGTGGCCTATTCTCCGGAGCGCATCAATCCGGGCGACAGCAAGCATTCCCTGACCAACGTGACCAAGGTCGTCGGCGCGGACTCGCGGGAAACCCTCGAGCGGGTGGCGGGACTCTACGGGCAGGTAGTCGAGGCGGGGATTCACCAGGCATCGAGTATCAAGGTGGCGGAAGCGGCCAAGGTAATCGAAAACACCCAGCGTGATCTGAATATCGCGTTGATGAACGAACTGGCCATCATCTTCGAGCGTCTGGGCATCGACACGCTGGAAGTGCTCGAGGCCGCCGGGACCAAGTGGAATTTTCTGCCCTTCCGGCCCGGGCTGGTGGGCGGGCACTGCATCGGCGTGGATCCTTATTATCTTACCTACAAGGCGGAGTCCGTCGGTTACCACCCGGAGGTGGTTCTGGCAGGGCGCCGCATCAATGATTACATGGGCCGGTTTATCGCCCAGCAAACGGTCAAGCAGATGATCCGCCGGGGTTGTCCCGTGCGAGGATCCCGGGTGGCAGTGCTCGGGCTCACCTTCAAGGAGAACTGCCCGGACCTGCGCAACTCCCGCGTGGCGGATGTCATCGAGGAACTCGAATCCTTCGGCGTGGATCTGGTGTTGCACGATCCGGTCGTGGACCCGGGACAGGCCCGGGAACAATACGGCGTGGAACTGAGTGCCTGGGACGACCTGGGCACCGTCGATGCCCTGGTTCTGGCGGTGGCGCACCGCGAGTACGTGGAGATGCCCTGCGAGCGGTATGCTGAACGCTTGTCGGACCGCGGTACGCTGGTGGACGTCAAATCCGTGCTGGCTCCCGAAGCTCTGCGTGAACACGGGATCCACAGCTGGCGTCTTTAGATTCCCCGTCCCCCCTGGTAAGCGACGAATGACGAGAAAGTAACTCCATGTTTGACAAAGACATGAGCATTGCCGGTTTTGATCCGGAACTGGCGGCGGCCATCGCCGACGAGGAACAGCGTCAGGAAGATCACATCGAACTGATCGCCTCGGAGAACTACGCCAGTCCGCGCGTGCTCGAAGCACAGGGGTCGGTGCTGACCAACAAGTACGCGGAGGGCTATCCGTCGAAGCGCTATTACGGCGGTTGCGAATATGTGGATATTGCCGAAGAACTGGCTCGGGAGCGGGTGAAAAAACTTTTCGGCGCCGATTATGCCAACGTGCAGCCCCATTCCGGGTCCCAGGCCAATGCCGCGGCCTACATGGCCCTGCTCTCACCGGGTGACACCATTCTCGGCATGAGCCTGGCGCACGGCGGACACCTGACACACGGCGCGAAGGTGAGTTTCTCCGGCAAGCTGTACAACGCGGTGCAATACGGCTTGGACCTCGAGACCGGCGAGATCGACTACGGGTTGGTGGAACGACTGGCCCATGAACACAAACCGAAGATGATCATCGGCGGCTTTTCAGCCTACTCCCGGATCGTGGACTGGCAGCGCCTGCGCGACATCGCCGACAGCGTGGGTGCCTGGTTCCTGGTGGACATGGCCCACGTGGCGGGTCTGTGCGCCACGGGCATGTATCCCAACCCGGTATCGATTGCCGACGTCACCACCAGCACCACCCACAAGACCCTGCGCGGGCCCCGTGGCGGCCTGATCCTGGCCCGGGCCAACGAAGCAGTGGAGAAAAAGCTCAACTCCCTGGTGTTCCCCGGCACCCAGGGCGGCCCCCTGATGCACGCCATCGCCGCGAAAGCCGTGGCCTTCAAGGAGGCGCTGGAACCGGAGTTTGTTGATTATCAGAAACAGGTCGTCGCCAACGCCCGGGTCATGGCCCGGGTCATCATGGAACGCGGTTACCAGGTCGTGTCCGGTGGCACCGACAATCATCTGGTCCTGGTGGATCTCATCGAAAAGGACATCACCGGAAAAGACGCCGAGGCCGCGCTGGGGCGCGCCAACATTACCGTCAACAAGAACGCGGTTCCCAATGACCCGCGTTCGCCCTTCGTCACCAGTGGCTTGCGCCTCGGCACTCCCGCCGTGACCACGCGGGGTTTCAGGGAGCCCGAGATCGAGGCCATGAGC
>SMWH01000057.1 GCA_004357005.1 Gammaproteobacteria bacterium | reverse complement strand
CGGGACCCGGCGCTGGACCTCATGTGGATACAGCTTCAGGATACCGACGCTGCGAAGTTTGCCTGGGTCGACTTCTCGCGTTCCGCCGGTTTCGCACCGGGACAGTTGGTGTACTCGATCGACCGGCTCTCGGCCTGGTTCGGATATGCCGCCCATGTTCTGGCTGGCAGCGTGATCGGTGAGACCACCATTCCCAGGCGTTTCGGGATACTGGCCTTCGCCGGCTCTTCCGGCGCCATGTTTGATTCCGAGGGAAAGGTGCTGGGTCTGGTGGTCAACCCGCGCGACTCGGAAGGGGCCGCGGACCACGTGGGCTGGATGACCATGGACCTTGCCCCCCGGCCGTTTCTCCTGCCGGGGGACCTGGTAGACAAGGCCAACCGCGAAGCCCTGGAGGTGGCCACGGCGCCTGACTAGGTTCGCGTCTTATGTTCGTGCCTGGGCGATCCAGTCGTCCACTTCCCGCTCGAGCAGGTCCAGCGGCAGGTCGCCGTTTTGCAACACGACGTTGTGAAACTGACGGATGTCGAACTGTTCGCCCAGTTGTTCCTGCGCCCGCTGACGCAGGTCCAGGATCTTGAGCATGCCCACCTTGTAGGCGCACGCCTGCCCCGGCAGCACGATATAGCGCTCGATTTCCGTTACCACTTCGGACTCAGGCACGCCCGTCTGCTCAACCATGTAGGCGATCGCATTTTCCCGGGACCAACGTTTGTAGTGCAGTCCCGTATCCACTACGAGCCGCACAGCGCGAAAGATCTCGGCCTGTAACCGTCCGAGGTTGTCGTAAGGGTCGTCCTGGAAACCCGCTTCCCAGGCGAGGCGTTCCGTGTACAGCGCCCATCCCTCCGAGTAGGCCGTGAACGGCAGGATCTTGCGGAAGGTGGGTACGCCTTCCAGTTCCTGCTGAATGGTCGTCTGGAAGTGATGACCCGGGATCGCTTCGTGGTAGGCCAGCGTGCGCATGTTGAACTTCTTGGTTTCATGCACATCGCGCAAATTGGCGTAGAAGGTGCCCGGTCGCGAGCCATCCATGGAAGCAGATCGGTAATAGGCAGCCGGCGCGCCATCCTCCCGGAACTCGGGGATGCGGTCCACCTTGACTTCGCCCCTGGGGCGAATATCGAACCAGTCATCCAAACCCGCATTGATTTCATCGATGATCGTCTGATAATCGGCGATGATCTGATCCCGCGATTCGTCGGTATCCGGATACAGAAACCGGGGCTCGTCATTCAACTGGCCGATGATGGCCGCAACGGAATCACCTTCGTAACCTTCGGCGTGAAGGATATCGAGCATTTCACCACGGATCCGTTCAACTTCCTTGAGACCGATCTGGTGAATCTCCTCGGGCGTGTAGTTACTCGTGGTTTGCTGCTGCAGCGCATAGAGGTAGTACTCATCACCGTTGGGCAGTGCCCACACCCCGTGATTCGTCGTAACTTGCGGCTGCAGCTCAACAAAATAGTTGATGAGTCGTTCGTAGGCCGGATAAACCGTATCGGTGATCTGGTTTTCCGCCTGGGCCAGCAACTCGGCACGGTCCTCGTCGCTGAGGTCTTCCACTTCACCCATTTTCCGCTCGAGGGTAGTGTAGAGAATGTTTTCCTTCGGATCGGTTTCGACGAAATCGTTCATTTCATCGAGAACGCGCTCCACCACGAACGCCGGCGGGATGATCCCGCGTTCTTCGCGGAAATGCAGTCCTTCCAGTACCTGGTCGAACTTCACGCCGACCTTGGACAGGCGTGTGACATAGTCTTCCGCGTCACCCTTGTCACCCACATGGTGGATGTTGGCCATGAAATCCGGAAAACCGTTCTGGACCCCGAACAACTGGTTGACCGGGTAGTTGTGCCACATCCAGGGCCGGCCCCGGGCCTGGGCGTCGAGGAACCACTCGAGGATGTCATAGGACATGGTCTCGTCCAGCCCGTCGCGGTCGTATTCCCGCAGCATGGCCAGGTCCTCGTCCAGCTTGTCCTGTTGCTCGATGGCGAACTCAACGGAAGCGTTGTCGAGATCGTCGTTGTGGCTCTCGATGCCGATCTGCTCGAGAATGCGCAGGGACGAGAGCAACTCGGGAGAATCCAGCGCGAACTCAAAAAAGACCTTTTCGTAGTACACGCCGATGCTGAAGGGGCGGAAATACAGGGTGTTGATGACGAACACGGCGCCTGCCAGCAGGGCAACGCCAAGCAGTCCGCCGATGATCTTGAGTATCTTTTTGATCACGATTCAGTCCTCGACTGTGGCCCGGGTGTGGGGCTTGGGGTGTGCCCCGGGTGTGCCCCGGGTATGAAAAGGGAATCGCGCTATTCTATTGACTCAGAGGAGAATTTCCGACCCGCCGTAAGTCATGACTGATACAACCCCGGAAACAGGCCGAAAAACACGGGCCCAACCGGCCGCGCGACAACTGCTGGAGCAGTGCTTCCTGGCCGCCCTGGACGCGGCGGACCCTCGCCGGCGCACCCGCGGAGCCCTGCAGGCCATGCACCTTCCCGGGCCCCAGGGCCTGGTGGCGGTGGGCAAGGCGGCTGCCGCCATGTACCGGGGCGCCGAGGACGTCCTCGGCCCGCGGGTCGTACGGGGGCTTGTGGTGATGCCCGACGCAGGCGGCGACATCGCGGCGACGTCGCGGCTGAGCGTCATCAGAAGTGATCATCCCGTGCCGGGTCAGCGCAGCCTGGAGGCGGGCGGGGAGTTGTTGAGTTTTCTGGAGACGGCCCCTGCCAGCCTGGTGTTTCTGATCTCAGGGGGGAGTTCCAGTCTCCTGGACGTGCTGGCCACCGGGGTCGGGATCGCGGATCTGCAACGGGCCAATGAATGGTTGCTGGCCGCGGGCTTGCCGATTCGCGCGGTGAACGCGGTTCGGGCCCGTCTGTCCGCGATCAAAGCCGGGGGGCTGCTCCGATACCTGGATGGACGCCAGGCGCACATCCTGGTGCTGTCGGATGTGCCCGGCGACGATCCCCGAATCGTGGGTTCGGGTCCGTTGGTTCCCCAGACGCTGCCCGCGTTACCCGACGGCTTGCCCGACTGGCTGGAACAACGAGCCAGTCAATGGACGCCGCCCGCGGAGGTCCCGGTTCCTCCCATCACGATCATCGGGGGCGTGCAGCAGGCGATGGAAGGCGCGGCGGAGGCAGCGCGCGGTTCGGGTCACGACGTTCAGGTTCACGACGAGCCCCTGGAAGGTGACGCGGTCGAAACCGGCCGCCGGCTCGCGCAATCGCTGGAGGATCTGCCCGCAGGCGTGCATGTATGGGGTGGCGAAACCACGGTGATCCTGCCCGATTCACCCGGTTACGGTGGCAGGAATCAGAGCCTGGCGTTGGCCGCGGCACTGGCCATGAATGACGATTCGATCACACTGCTGGCGGCGGGAACGGATGGGCGCGACGGGGTCACCAGTCACGCGGGGGCCATTGTTGACATCCGGACCGTCGCGAAGGCCCGGCAACTCGAACTGGATCCCCACACCGCGCTCATTCGCGCGGATGCAGGCAGCTTGTTTGAAAAAACCGGTGAAGCGCTGATCACCGGCCCCACCGGCACCAACGTCATGGATCTCGTCATCGCCCACAAATCGAGATGAGGAATCGCGGCTAAAAGCCGCTCCTACAAGAGCCGCGATTGATTGTGGGAGCGGTTTTGTAGGAGCGGCTTTCCAGCCGCGATTCTTTTTGATTCGCGCCACGAATGGCGCTCCTACGACAACAAACTCAATCGGGGCTCAGGGTTTCCAATCGGAAGCCGGAATCGTCCACGCGCAGGACGGAGCCGCGTTCGTACCAGTCCCCGAGCACGACCCGCTGCGCGGCTCGCCCGCCGATCCTCAGATCGTGGACGCCCGGGCGGTGGGTGTGGCCGTGGATCATCAGCTTCACGTCGTGTTGACGGAAAGCCTCCGAGACCGCATCGGGATTCACGTCCATGATTGCTTCGGCCTTGGCGCTCGTGTGCGCCTCGCTGTCGGCGCGGTACTGCCTGGCAATTCTTCTTCGTTCTTCCAGCGGACGGGCAAGCATCTGTTTTTGCCAGGCCGGATCCCGGACCGTCTTCCGGTAGGCCTGGTATTCATGGTCATCGGTACACAGGGTGTCGCCGTGCATTAGCAACACCGGCGTCCCGTACAGCTCCGTCACGGTGGGGTCTTCGAGCAACTGCGCCCCCGTTTCCCGGGCGAAACGCTCGCCGATCAGGAAGTCCCGGTTTCCGTGCATGAAAAACACCGGGGTCTGGTCCGCGGCCTGGTGCACGATGGAGCGAACCCGGTCGGCCAGGGACGAGTCGTCGTCGTCCCCGACCCAGGCCTCAAACAGATCACCCAGAATGTAGAGCGTGTCCGCGCCTGAAGTTTCGCGGCGCACGAAACTCGAGAATAACTCGAGGATGGCCGGCCGTTCGTCGTCCAGATGCAGATCAGAGATGAACAGCGTCGCCATTCCGGATGCGACGGCTACTCGACGACTCTGGCGGTCTCGATAATCACCATTTGCTGTGGGGCGTCCGTGCTGAACGGTCCCATGGGGCCGGTGGGAACAGATCTGATCCCGTCTACCACGCCCATGCCGTCGGTGACCTTGCCGAACACCGCATAGCCCCACTTGGGCGTCCCCGCCAGGTTCACGAAGTCGAGCCGGGTGTTGTCATTGGTGTTAATGAAAAACTGCGCCGTGGCCGTATCGGGCTGGGGCAGACGAGCCATGGAGATCGTGCCGTTGGCATTGGACAAACCGTTGTCCGACTCGTTTTTAATGGGAGCGCGGGTATCTTTTTTCTCCATATCGGTGGTGAAACCGCCGCCCTGAATCATGAAGCCGTTGATCACCCGGTGGAAAATGGTGCCATCGTAGAAACCGTCGTTGACATACCGGACAAAATTCTCGACAGAGATGGGAGCCTTGTCGGTATCGAGTTCGAGGGTGATGTCACCCATGTTCGTTTTGAGGATCACGGTCACCACGTTGTTCTCCTGCTCATTGCTTTCCTCAGGGGCCGCTTCGTCCTGGGCCCATGCGGCGGCTGAAAACAGCGAGGCCCACGCGAGGGCCAACGCGAAGGCGCGGGCAAGAATGAAAAGGAATCTGGGCATGGTCTTTGGTCCTTATCGGATAGGGGCTTGAGGCGGACTATGATACGGTTTGCACCGTTTTCTAGAAAGGGCGGCTTTCAGCCAGCATGCAACTGCGGGTTCACAACAGCCTGACCGGCCGAAAAGAGGATTTCGAGCCCATCGAAGCCGGGAAGGTGGGGATCTACGTCTGCGGCCTGACGGTTTATGACCTGACCCACATGGGCCATGCCCGCATGATGGTGGCCTTCGACATGATCGTCCGCTACCTGCGGGCCCGGGGTTTTCAGGTCACCTTCGTGCGCAATATCACCGATATCGATGACAAGATCATCGCTCGCGCGGCGGAGAGCAACGAATCCGTAGACGCCCTGGTCGAGCGCATGGTGGTGCAGATGCACGAGGATCTGGCCGCCCTGGGTGTTCTGTTGCCCGATATCGAACCCCGGGCGACGGAAAATGTGGACGGCATCATCGCCATGATCGCGACTCTGATAGATAAGGGTCACGCCTACGCGGCCGACAACGGCGACGTGTATTACCGGGTCGCCAGCTTCGATGATTATGGAAAGCTCTCGGGCAAGAAGATCAAAGACCTGCGTGCCGGCGCCAGGGTCGAAGTGGAAAAGGCCAAAGAGGACCCGGTTGACTTCGCCCTGTGGAAAGCGGCCAAGCCCGGGGAACCCGAATGGGATTCACCCTGGGGGAAGGGCCGGCCGGGCTGGCATGTCGAATGTTCGGTGATGTCCACCGCCAGCCTCGGCAATCACTTCGACATCCACGGTGGTGGCATCGATCTGATCTTTCCCCACCACGAAAACGAGATCGCCCAGACTGAAGCAGCCACCGGTGAGCGCTTCGCCAACTACTGGCTGCATAACGGTCATCTGAATGTCAAAGGCGAGAAGATGTCCAAATCCCTGGGTAACTTCTTTGTACTCAAGGATGTGTTGGAAAACTACCGGCCCGAAGAGGTTCGGTATTTCCTGTTGAGTGCCCAGTACCGCAGCCCCCTGAACTACACGAAAGAAGACCTGAATAACGCGCGCGCCGCCTTGTGCCGGTTGTACACGGCCCTGCGCGGTCACGACTTCCGTGAGTGGGCGATGCACGACACCGAATACAGCGAACGGTTCTACGCGGCTATGGACGATGACTTCAACACGCCGGAAGCGCTCGCCGTGCTGTTCGATCTGGTCCGTGAAGTGAATCGGCTCAAGGACAGCGACCCGGAACAGGCGATGGCTCACGCGGCCATGCTCCAGCGTCTGGGTTCGATCCTGGGTTTTCTGGAGGAAGAGCCGGAGACCTATCTCAAGTCGGCGACCTCATCGGCGGAAAGCATCAGCGATGCGGAGGTTAAGGCGTTGATCGCCGAGCGCGCCGCGGCACGCGAAGCAAAGGACTTTGCCCGTTCCGATCAGATCCGCGAGGAGCTTGCAGCCAAAGGCGTGATGCTGGAAGACGGTGCCGGCGGTACGACCTGGCGCCGCCAATAAGGATTTGTAGGAGCGGCTTTCCAGCCGCGAATCGATTCTGAATTCGGGGACAGTTCCCTCACTTCAGTTGCAAAGTTCCGGTTGTTCAGGAGGTGGGGAAATGAGGGAACTGTCCCCGAATTAGAAAACGAACCTGTCCCGTTTTAGACGTTGGTGACGTCAGGGATTTCTGTTTTCCTGTCCTGAATCTCCGCCGCCTGCAGAGTGTTCTCCAACAGACAAGCCACGGTCATCGGTCCCACGCCGCCCGGCACCGGCGTAATCGCACCCGCACGTTCCTTCGCATCGTCGAACGCCACATCCCCCAGGAAAGACCCGTCGGGCTGGCGGTGGATGCCCACGTCAATCACCGTGGCGCCGGGCTTGATCCAGTCCCCCTGGACCAGTTGCGGTTTGCCGGTGGCCACCACGACGATATCGCCTTCCGCGACCAGTTCCGGGACGTTGCGGGTGAATTTGTGGCAGATCGTCGTCGTGCACCCCTGCAGGAGCAGTTCCAGCATCATCGGGCGACCCACAAGGTTGGACGCGCCCACGATCACCGCGTGTTCCCCAAAGAACTTGTGCCCCACGCTCTCCAGCAGTTTGATCACGCCCACGGGCGTGCACGGCCGCAATAACGGAATTCGCTGGGCGAGCCGGCCCACGTTATACGGATGAAAACCGTCCACGTCCTTGTCCGGGCGGATGCGCTCGATCACCTTGGAGCTGTCGATGTGATCCGGGAGGGGCAGTTGCACGAGGATGCCGCTGACGGCGGTTTCAGCGTTCAGGCCATCGATGATCTCCAGCAGTTCCGCCTGGGTGGTGGTGTCCGGCAGATCGATGTCCCGGGACCGGATTCCGGCCCGGGCGGAGGCCTTGCGCTTGTTGCGAACGTAAACCTGGGAGGCGGGGTCGTCTCCCAGCATGATCACCGCCAGGCCGGGCGGTTGCAGACCACTCGCGACCCGTTCGGCCACCCGTTCGGCGACGGATTGGATGATTTCGTCGGCAAGCGCGCGGCCATTGATGATTGTGGCGGTCATGGAGTGAGCGCATTCTCGCATGCCCGCAAGCCCCAAGAAACAACGGAACCACCGGCTGCGGCTTGAGTCGGAAGTCCCGAGTCGTAACTTCGTGGGTCCTTTGCTAACATTTCCGGCAGTGTCGTTGACGCTTTGCGGTCGGCCACGTAGTATCGCGGTCCGCCCGGTGGCGGAGAGGCCGGCATCGGGGTATAGCGCAGTCTGGTAGCGCGCCAGCTTTGGGAGCTGGATGTCGGGGGTTCGAATCCCTCTACCCCGACCATTTACAGACTGCCACGTGCAGAATAGATAAGGCCCGGCAGATCATTGCGCCCGTAGCTCAACCGGACAGAGCATCGGCCTTCTAAGCCGAGGGTTGCAGGTTCGAGTCCTGCCGGGCGCGCCAGTAATGGTGGGCGTAGCTCAGTTGGTAGAGCCCTGGATTGTGGATCCAGTGGTCGTGGGTTCGATCCCCATCGTCCACCCCATTTTTTTGCACCACGCAATGTGGGCCG
>SMWH01000056.1 GCA_004357005.1 Gammaproteobacteria bacterium | reverse complement strand
CGGGCCCAATCACAGGGACAAAACGGCTGACTGTGATCGGGCCAGCCAACGCGCCCAGGGACACACCGGCCGCGAGCACGCCGAACAGACGCTGACCGCTCTTGACGTTGTAATGATCCGCAGCCAGCGCCCAGAACTGTGCGATCACCATGGTTCCGTAAAGTCCAACCCACACATAGAACGGGAAATAGATCGAGACGCCGGCACGATAGAGCACGTAGAAGAGCAACGTCGTGACAAAGAAAAACATTGTCACCGACTGCACCAGACGAATCTTGTTCAGGTGCCGGTAGAGAACGCCATAGAGCGGGATCAGCCCCATCAGGATCACGGCCTGAACCGCATTGCCATAGGCCGCCATTTCGGCATCGGCTTCGCTGAGAATAAACGCGTCCCGGATCGGTTTCAGTACCCACTGTCCGAACATGAAAGTGAAGCCGAGCCAGAACAGCAGAAACAGGCTGCGTCCCTCGCCGGGCCGCACTTTCGTAAAAAGGGAAAACAGTCGATCGAGCGGTGTGTATGTGGACGTTTGGGGGATCATCGGCGTCCTCCCGCGAAATTACTGTTCTTTGTTCTCTGCGGGAACGGTAATTTTGACGCGACAGACATTGCGGTCGCTTTCACGATTAATAGAGAAATCATCGCTCATCCGCCGCACCAGCAATAATCCTCGTCCTCCCAATTCTGCTTCTTCCAACGAGCCTGGTGAATCGGGTTGCCAGGAATCCGGATCGAAAGCGTCTCCGTCGTCTTCAACCGTCATCCGGACCGAATCATTGTCCAGCATGACACCGATACTGATCTCGTGCCGTTGGTCATCTGAGAAGGCGTGCCGGATGATATTCGTGGCCAGTTCTTCGAACACCAGCTGGGTGCAGTAGACCACGCGCGGATGAGCGTCATGTTCGTTGAGAAAGGTCTCGATCCTGCAACAGGCCGGCGTGACCTCTTCCAGACTGTTGGGAATCGAGAAACTGAGATTCGCGCCGCCCACTCGCGGCTTCAGCCAAGCCCGAGCAACGTCACGGCCTCTTCTTCGCTATACGCCACCGGGATCAGCATGTAGAGATCAGCGTTTTTCATGGTTTCATCCACGAACTCGTGGGGATTGAGCAACACCAGCTTCTCACCCTGCCCCGCCAGCTTCTTCGCGGCCGCGACGAGCATGCGGATGCCCATGGAGCCCATGAAATCCACCTCGGACATGTCGACCACCGCCGGTTTGCCGCCTTCCGCAGTCGCGGCAACGAAACTCGTTTCCACGAAATCCACGCCGGCGGTATCAAGTCGTCCTGACAATTTCACATGAGAAAACGGTTTGTCTTCGCTGATGATGCTGAGTTCCATTTCCATGCCTCCGGTTTTCAGAAGCTCACGACGAGCAGGGAAAAGTCGTCGTCGAATGCAGTGCCCGCCATCTGATCGCGTACGGCTTTCTCGATTCGTTCAGGTTCGCCCAATCCTGGCTGCTCCGGGCCTTCTATGATATCAATCAGGTCCTTGAGCGTTCCGTTGCGGCCGTCCTTGGTGACGATCTCATAAACGCCATCACTGTACACATACAGCGTCGCCGCCTCCGGTATCACGACATCGCTGGAGGTGTACTCCGCGTCCTCGATCATGCCGATAGGCAGCCCGCGTATGTCCAGTTCATCCACATGCTCACTATCGGCTTTCAGCAACAACGCCGGCGGATGACCGGCTGCACCGAACACCAGTTGGCGCGTCGATAGCTGATACACGCCGTACCAGATGGTGCAGTACTTGCCACCATGATCCTCCATGGGGTACGCGCGATTGAGCGCCTTCAATACCTGTTCCGGCACCGTGAAATCCACGTTGGGAAGCGTGCCGTTACGCAGGGTGTTCATGACCGACACGGTATGCAGCGCCGCGCCCATTCCGTGTCCGCATACATCCACCAGGTACAGCACCCAATGATCGTCATCGAGCTTGTGGTAGCCGAAGGCATCGCCTCCGAGTTGGGCGGAAGGAATGTAGCGCCACTGGGTCCTGACCGGACCGTCCAATAAGGGTTCGGGCAGAAGCGACAGTACATATTCCACAGCCCGGTCGACGTCTTCGGACAACTGTTCGTCCTGAGCGACTTCTTCCGGCGTGCGGACTTCATGCACCAGCAGCGTTTCGCCGACCTGCAGCATGGAACCCACTGGCAAAGACGCAGGTGAGGTGACTTCCTGGCCGTCGATAAAAGTGCCGTTGGTGGACCCCAGATCCTTGACGATCAGGCTGTCGCCGAACATGACGATTTCGCAATGCAGCTTCGAAACAGCCCGGTCGGCCATCGTGACGTCCGCTTCCGAACGCCCCATTTGCTGCCCTTCGGTGGTGACTTCGATGTGACGCCCCGCCTCGGGCCCGTTGCGGACCACCAGGTAGTGGGTCACGCCCCCGGCGTCGACCCGCTGGGTAAAAATAACCGTCTGTGCAGTTGTGTCGTTGCCCATTGTGCTCCCTGACCTCCGAAACCCGGGCTCTGCCACCGGGCCGGGTGCCTAGTCTACCGGTTTGGCGGCCGATTTCGCACCGCGGGACAAAAAAATGCCCGGGCAGGGCCGGGCAAATGTCAGGGAAATCCTGGGCTCAGGCCTTCCAGCACTCGCCGGTGTACTCCATGTACCGGGCGGTGCGCCGGGCCTGCTCCCGGCCGTAGTAGCGCTCCACCACCCGCAGGGCCAGATCAACGCCCGAGGTCAGGCCGCCGGCGGTCGATATCTGCTCGGTTTCCACGAAACGCAACCCTTCCCGCAGGTCCGTTTCGGGGAACTGCCTGGCAAAGGATTGGTAGAAATCGTGGTGGGTCGTGGCGGGCAACCCGTCCAGCAGGCCAGCCCGGCCGAGCTGGAAAGCGCCGGTGCAAACGGACATGGTCAGGTCTGTTTGCCCGTGGGTCTCACGCAGCCACTCGTGGAGTTCGTCGCTGCCGCTCAAGGCGGGCACCACGATCACATCCGGGTCGGGGCAGTTATCAAAGATGTATTTGGGGATGATCTTCATCCCGCCGGTGGCGGTAATCGGCCGGGTGGAAGCCGCCACGCGTTCCATGTCTGCTGCTCCTTTTTCGTGAACCGTCTCCGGCGTCAGCGTCGGCCACAAGACCGTACGGCTGCACCCCGGAGCGCACTTTCAATAGCGAAGCACAGTACAACCACCAGTTTTCAATGGTGTCTGACACCGTTGATCACACCATTGATCGAGTCAGTCGGAACGGTGGGCGGTCATGAGTTCCCGGAAACGGGGATGCTCGTGGATCGAGCGGAAACCCGGCTCGATCTCGTACCAGGGGACACCGTTGGCCGCCGGCAGCGCCAGACCCTCCTCGATCAGATCCAGCGCGCGGTCCGCGTCGCCCGCCATGGCGAAACCGATGGCGGCGTCGCGCCGGAACCGTTGAGAAACGATGGCGTCCACCGGAGCGAGTTCCAGGGATCGTTCGCAGACCCTGCGCGCCGCATCCACGTCGCCCAATCCCGCATACACCCAGCACAGGGCCCGGTAGACTCGGGCGTCGTCGGCCGAATCCGACCGACGTTCTTCGAGAATTTTCCTGGCCTGCTCCAACTCCGCCCGCGCATCGGATTCGTTTCCGGCGAAGAAGTGCGCGAGGCCCCGCATCATCTCCGGCGGAGAAAGGCTATTACGCCCCACAGCGGCACTCCCGAAGTCCGACATTTCCACCGCCGCCTCGTATTCCCCGGCGGCCAGTTCGAGCCGCCAGCGACTGAAGGCAATGAAGAAATCCGCCACACCCGCCCGGCCGAGGGCTCGCCGCGCCGCATCCACGTCGCCGTCACGTTGCTCCAACAAGTCCGCCCGGACGCTCAGGAGATAAGTGGAAGCAGGGTCCACGAGTTCCCCGCGTTCGATCCATTCTTCCATCGCACCCCAGTTCAGAAGATAGCCGTAGGTTTCCGCTACCGAGAGAATCGTGATGATGTTACGGGGATCCAGTTCAGCGGAACGTTCTATCTCTTCGATGGCGCCCTCGAAATCGCCGTCCCTGCGCATCACCCAACCCAGCACGCCGTGCAACTCAGCATCGTTTGGCGCTTTTTCTGCCGCCCGCGCCAACATTTCCCTCGCCTTGCCGTAGTCGAGAAAACCCCAGTAGTAGTAACGTCCCTCGGAGATATCCAGTTCCGGCAGAGCCGGGTCCAGGGCACGGCCCTTTTCGATGGCTTCCCAGGCCAGGTCCCGGTGCTTCGGGTCGGGGACTTCGAACCAGTAACGGGCCAAGTGGATGCGTGCCCGCATGGCATAGGCGGCGGCAAAATTCGGGTCGAGTTCGAGAGCGAACAGCAGTTCGCGTTCAGCCTTATCCACATCCCCGATTTCCAGGGTATTCAACAAGTAATCGGCCCGGCGATAGGCCTTCATCGCCTCGAGATCATGGGTCAGCGGGGTTTCGAGCCGCGCCTCTTCTTCCGGGCTCAACGTCGTTTTGAGCGCTGCCGCGATACTGAGGGCGATTTCGGTCTGGATCTCGAAGATGTTGTCGGCGCTGAGCTCCCGGTCGAAAGTTTCCGCCCAGAGATGTTCGTCGGTGTTCGCATCAATCAACTGGGCGTTGATGCGCACCCGCGTACCCGCCCGTTGCACCGCGCCTTCCATCACGGTCGCAACGCCCAACTCACGGGCGATCTCGGGGATCTTCTTGATGGTGTCCCGGTATTCCATCACCGAGGTGCGCGAAATGACTTTCAGGGAACCAATCTTGGCCAGTTGTGTCAGCACGTCATCGTGCACGCCATCGGTGAAGAACCTGTCTTCCGGATCAGAACTGCGCGTGGTGAAGGGCAACACCGCCACAGACGCTTCCAGGGTTTCCGCATCAGCTTCCTGCGCAGGCTCAGCGGGCTCTGCAATATCTGCGTCGGTCGTGGCCACCTGAACAGTTTCCGCAGGGCCCTCGCCAGTTCGACTCAGCCACAATTTGTCCGCCACCAGATAACCGATTCCCAGCACCAGTAAAGCGACGATGACGTAATCCAGCTTGCGGCCGGTTTCCGGGGTAATGGACTGGGTGCGATCGACGTCCTTTTCTTTCTTGATACCTTCCGGCGTGATCTCGAAGGCCCAGGCAAAGATCAGCGCCACCGGCAAACCCAAGGCGAGAAACATCAGAAACGCCTTGATCACCCAATCCGGCGCATCAAAGCTGTCCAGCGCCAGTTCCGCCACCTGCGCGAGAATCCACGCCACCACCACGTAAACCAGGCCCACCCGGAATACGTTGCGTCGTTTCAGTTCTGTAAAAAGATCACTCATTCTAATTGGGGTCAGACCCCATTTTACTCTGTCTAAATTCCAGACCCTGTAAAATGGGGTCTGACCCCAATTATAGGTCGGCGGTGAGGGCTTGTTCCGGGGTCAAGAGCAATCCCTGTTCTTCGAGGCGCGCCCGTTGTCTGGCCACGTCGGCTTCCACTTCTTCCACCAACGTAATGAATCCCAAGTCATCGCGCAGAGACGCAAACACCGGCTGGGCTTTCCACCACCAGGATGCCCTGTCACCATCGGCCACGGACTGGCGCAAGGCAGCCAGCGCGCGCTCCCGCTCGCCGCGCACGGCGAAATTAGCCGCCAGTGCCCGATAAATACTGTTGCGGAGGAGATAGCGGATGCCCTGGTCCTGCTGCTGTTGCAACTCGGCAATAGCCGCATTGGTAACCTCCATGGCCTCGGCGGTACGGCCCGCTTGCATCAATGCCGCGGCATACGCGGAGCCGAAAACCACCCTGAAACCCCCAATGGTCAGTTCCCCGGGCCCCTCCGGGCCGGGCTCGCGTATTTTGGATTCGTAGAGTTCCACCGCACTGGTGATATCGCCGCGCAACATCCGGGCCAGCGCCACACTGAATACGATAGGCGGAAACCCCGGTTGCTTTTCCAACGAAGCCCGCGCGTGCGCTTCCAATGCCGCCAGATCATCCTGGCGCAAATGCCACCGGTGCCGCCCCCACAATGTCGAGGTGCTGTTGGGCGCCAGGGTCTCGGCTTGCCGCAGCCAGGAATCGGCGAGCTCGATTTGATTCAGATCCACCAATACGTGTGGCAAAAGGACGAAATTGTTGATGCGCTCCGGCGCGGTCCGATACGCCTTCAAATACCAACTCACGGCGTCGTCAAGGCGGCCTTCCTGATAGGCGAGGTGTCCGAGATTTGAAGCACCGTATCCGGTTTCCGGATGGATCTCTTCCAGAATCTCTGCCGCCTTGCGTGCTTCGTTGGTGTTCCCGCTATCCAGCATGGTCGAGACATAGTTGCTCAGGATCACGAGGTCCAGCGGATCGAGTTCGAAAGCCCGCTTAAAGGCTTCGGTTCGCCGTCGTCGATCGAGGACCGCCAGGGCCCCACCAAGCCAATTGTGCGCCATGGCGTGGTTCGGGTTCAGCTCGATCGCCTTCAACAACGCCGCTTCGGCTTCATGAAACTGACGCGTGTCGGTGAGCAGCAGACCGAGCGCGGCCCAGGTATCCGCATCCTGGTCATCAAGCTCCATGGCCCGCTGGATCGCTTTTTCGGCCTCGGCGTGACTCACATCCGGGGCAACGTCGCTGTACATGCTGGACAGCTCCCAGGCAACGGCCAGCCCGGACCAGGCAGGGGCATAGTCCGGGTCCATCTCGATGACCTGTTCGTAGTAGTTGAGTGCGCGCTTGAGCGATTCCGGCGTGCGTTTGTGCATCTGGAACTTCGCCCGGAGATAAAGATCGTAGGCCTCGGTGTTCCCCGCCGGCGTAACGGCCATCCGCGCGGTTGCCGGTTCCTCGCCCAGTAACGTCGCTCTCAGCGCAACTACGACCGCCTGGGCGATTTCGTCCTGTACGGCAAAGATGTCGTCGAGGGTGCGGTCGTAGGTCTCCGACCAGAGATGAAAACCATCGTCGGCCTTGACCAGTTGCGCGGTAATGCGTATCCGGTCGCCGGACTTGCGCACGCTTCCCTCGAGAATATTCTCCACACCGAGCATTTCGGCGATCTTCCTGAGGTCCTGCTCCTCGCCCTTGAAAGCAAAAGACGACGTCCTGCCCGCCACGTGAAAATCCGGGACCCGGGCCAGGACGTTGAGCAACTCTTCTGAGATCCCGTCGGTGAAATATTCCTGGTCCTGTT
>SMWH01000055.1 GCA_004357005.1 Gammaproteobacteria bacterium | reverse complement strand
GGCGCGCCAACCAGCAGGTAATCACCCGACAGCGCCACGGAATCACCGAACTCGGCACCCGCCAGGCTGGCCGAGCCGGTCAGTTCCGCAACGACGTCCCAACCCAGACCGTCGAACTCGAGTATCCAGACAGCGCCGTTGCCCTCACCACCCTGAAACGCCGGCGCACCCAACACCAGGCGATCACCCTCCAGGCTCGAGGACCAGCCAAGAAAACTTCCCGGGACGACTTCAAACCCCGCGCCCTGGATTTCACCCAACAGCGGCCCACCCAGCACGGGCGACAGGGCCAGCATGAAAACAATCATCGCAACGATACGTATCCGGCGCACGTGACACTCCTTTTCCGGGCGCTACGTCAAGCCCGGTTGTTCTTGGATCCTGGTGGACCGGCACCCCTGGCGGGGTGTCAGCGGACGCCAAGGATAGTCGCAGATACGCCGCGCGTCACTAGCAGATAGCTTCAGTACGGAACCGCAACTCGTCGTGTGCTTAACTCGAAGGGATGAACACGCGACAATTCAGAAAACGAGGGCCGCCCGAACAGCCGCGATGTGTTCAGGCCCCGTCCCGCAGCACCCCCCGATCAGTTGCGCCCCCTGCCTGGCCCATTCCACGGCCAGATCTCCAAAATCCACGGGCTCGGCGACTCCGGTCCAGCTTCGGCTTCCCGCGTCGTAGATCTGGCCGGCGTTCGGATACACGCCCACCGGTCGATTTGGCGCAGCGATGCGGATGTGTTGAATTAACGACCCAATGTGCCGCGGCGCCGTGCAGTTCACGCCGATGGCGACGATCTGCTCGCTCTCGCCAAGCAGCTGTGCGCACTCGGCGATCGGCGTTCCGTCACATATAGTCTCATCGTTGCGGCAACTGAAACTCACCCAGGCGAAGGTGCCTGGTCTTTCCTGCAGCAACTCCAGCAGAACTTGAGCTTCCGTGAAGCTGGGAATCGTTTCGCAGGCCAGCAAGTCGGCACCCGACTCGCTCAGTATCGCCCACCGCGCTTCGTGAAACTTCCGCAAGTCGCCCCTTGACACGCCGTAGTCTCCCCGGTACTCGGAACCATCGCTCAGATACGCGCCATAGGGCCCGATGCTGGCGGCAACGAGGGGACGGCTTGCCGCGCTCTCATCGTTGCGCCCGTCCAGAAACTCGCTTCGAGCGTCCACCGCCAGATTGACGCTGCGCTCAAGAACAGCCTTTGCTTCCAGCGCGGTCAAACCCTCGGCCGTCAGACCGGGCAGGCTGGCCTGATAACTGGAGGTGATCAGACAGTCAGCGCCGGCTTCCAGATACGACAGGTGGATATCGCGAATCGTTTCCGGCTGTGATTGCAGCACCCTGGCGGACCACAGGGGGTGATCAAGGTTGTGACCGCGGCGTTCCAGCTCGGTAGCCAGACCGCCGTCGAGCACGACCACGCCGCGTGCCCGGAGGATCGGTTCAATGGGCGAGGTCAGGGGCAAGGTTCATCCAGCTGCCGTTGAAGCTGAGCTACCTGAGACATGGCTTACAAAGTATTCCGGCCCCAAAACTGTTACCCATGTCCTCGGAATAAAGTGTTACCTATGTGCCCGGTATGGACCAAAAAAATGTGGTGGGCCCGGTAGGACTCGAACCTACGACCAAGGGATTCACTTTGTCCTGCCGTTTCCGACAGGAGTGGACTATCTCATCACCCTCGACTTCACGTTAGGGCGCGGGACGCTCTTGCCTGTTATTAAGGGCACTCAAGCCCTCAGGTAGTCTCTGCACCTTCCGGCGGTGTACCGCCAGCTTGGCTCAGGGTTGCCGTCGGCCGTACCGGACGGTTTCCCTGAATTCATCCCGTTCATTTCACGCGTTTCCGCGTGAACGCACCTTTTTGATGAGTCCCCTGCTCTAACCAACTGAGCTACAGGCCCATAAACAACATTGTAATGAAAAGGCCCTCTTGCGAGGGCCTTTATGTTCATTCGAGGTCGAGGAAACTTCTCAGTGTTTCCGATCGCGACGGATGCCTCAGTTTCCGCAGCGCCTTGGCCTCGATCTGGCGTATTCGCTCACGGGTGACATCGAACTGCTTGCCCACCTCTTCCAGAGTGTGGTCGGTGTTCATGTCGATACCGAAACGCATGCGCAGCACCTTGGCTTCGCGCGGCGTCAGGCCGGACAACACGTTGCGCACGGTATCGTGCAGACCGCCCGTGGTCGCCGAATCCACCGGCGACGGGATCGAGCTGTCTTCGATGAAATCACCCAGATGCGAATCCTCGTCGTCACCGATGGGCGTTTCCATGGAGATCGGTTCCTTGGCAATCTTGAGTACCTTGCGGATCTTGTCTTCCGGCATGTCCATACGGTCGGCCAGTTCCTCTGGCGTCGCCTCGCGACCCATCTCCTGCAGCATCTGCCGGGAAATCCGGTTGAGCTTGTTGATGGTCTCGATCATGTGGACCGGAATACGGATGGTGCGCGCCTGGTCCGCGATGGAACGCGTGATGGCCTGGCGAATCCACCACGTGGCATAGGTCGAGAATTTGTAACCGCGCCGGTATTCGAATTTGTCCACCGCCTTCATGAGGCCGATGTTGCCTTCCTGGATCAGATCCAGGAACTGCAGACCGCGATTCGTGTACTTCTTGGCGATCGAAATCACCAGGCGCAGGTTGGCTTCCACCATTTCCTTTTTGGCGCGGCGCGCTTTCGCCGCACCGATGGACATACGCCGGTTGATCTCCTTGATGTTGCCGATGGGCAAACCGCACTCTTGTTCCAACGCGATCAGCTTGGCCTGCGCGGCCTTGATCTCGTCACGATACTCGCGGAGTTTGGCCGCATACGGCTTGCGCGAGCGCGTGTGCCGGCTCAGCCACTGGGGGTCTGTTTCGTTTTGCGGGAAAGTCTCGATGAACAGCTTCCTCGGCATCTTGGCCTGGTTGATGCAGATAGCCATGATCGCCCGCTCCTGGATGCGGATGCGGCTCATCATGTCGCGCAGGCGTCTGACCAGATGCTCCATCCATCGGGGCGTGATCTTGAGCAAACAAATCTCGTCTGCGATCTGTTCCAAGGTTCGATGCGCACGGGCATCGGCGATATCGGTCTTGGTGACCCGATTCTCCCAGCGCTTGCGCGCACGCCCGATCTTCTTGAAGCGCGACATGGCCTCTTCCGGGTCAGGACCCGTATCGACCTTCTTTTCTTCTTCCTTCTTCTTGCCGCCCGGTGCGTCCGGCCCCTTGCGCGGCGGTGGCACCACCGGCTCATCCGACTGGTTCGGATCCACAAAACCGGTAATCAGATCCGTGATGCGCTGCTTGCCTTCCAGCACCATCATCCAGCCTTCGAGCAAATTCTGGGAGGTCGGCGGACAACTCGCCACGGCACGACCAACCTGCTTGAGGCCTTTCTCGATGCGCTTGGCGATGGCGATCTCGCCTTGACGAGTCAACAGTTCCACCGTGCCCATCTCGCGCATGTACATGCGCACCGGATCCGTCGTACGGCCGATCTCGGCGTCCACGGCGGCCAGTGCGGCAGCCGCTTCGTCCGCCGCGTCATCATCGGCCGAAGTGGTCGATCCATCATTAAGCATGATCTGGTCAGTGTCCGGCGCCGTCTCGAGCACCGAAATATTCATGTCGTTGATCATGCCGATGATCTCTTCGACCTGGTCCGGGTCGACGATATCGTCGGGCAGGTGGTCATTCACCTCGGCATAGGTCAGGAAGCCCTGCTCCTTGCCCTTGGCGATCAACTGCTTCAGCTGTGTGCGTTTCTTTTCGTCCATAAACCTGTTTTCTGGGCATGTTTGGCGGACCTCGCTCGAAAAGGCCCGCGAACAAACCGGTTAGTTTATTACAGTAAGACCCGGAAATCCCGCCTGGGGTTCAGATGGGTCGCAATTTTCTTCGCCAAACCCTGTTTTCGGAGCCGGTTGCGCCCCGGGGCTGCCCTTCAACCGTCCTTCCGGCGTTGATGCAGCCGGGCTTTGGCCACGTGCAGTTCCTTCAGTTCCGTGCGCTGCGCGGTTGATAACTCCGCCAGGGGCTTGGCCAGCAACCGTGCCATTCGAGTTTCTATACTCCGTTCCCCCAATAAACGACCGATGGCGTCATCGAACTCCTGTTCCATCCCTTCGTCGGAGATATGCAGGGACCAACCCGCCAACTTCGCCAGGTGTCCCGCCGCCTCCCGGTCCGGCCAGGTTTCGATGACAGCGGCTGCATTAAGATCGGGGCGGGAAGCCAAAAGTTCAAGTAGATCCGCCAATAGACCAGCACCGGCCACATCCAGTTCCCGCAGCCCGTCCAGATTTTCCACCCGCCCGGCCAGGCCCGGCCGGGCCAGCAGATGGATGATGGCGATTTTGACGGGTGTTTGATGATCGGGACGCCGCGGCAACCGCCTGGATGAGCGTTTCCCCCGCTGGGCTTCACCGGTACGCAACAGGGCATCGAGACGGTCCACGGAGATCTGGGCCAGATGGGCGAGTCGCTCGACGACCGCTTCCCGGTACGCCCCCTCGGGCATTCGAACAATCAGCGGGCGCATGAGTTCCACCAAACGGGTCCGCCCATCCAGACTGCCCATATCCACCTGGCCCTGGAGCTCCCCGAACAGAAACCGTGAGCCCGGCACCGAGTCCGCCAACCGTTTGGTGAACTCGTCAGCCCCTTCGCTGCGCACCAGGCTGTCCGGGTCGTGCCCTTCCGGAAGGAACAGGAAGCGGGCCTGGCGACCCTGTCTCAGCACGGCCAGTACGTTCTCCAGCGCCCGCCAGGCGGCCCGGCGCCCGGCATCGTCACCATCGAAGGCAAACACCACTTCATCCGTCGCCCGGTACAGATGCTCGGCGTGCTGTTTCGTGGTGGCGGTCCCCAGGGTCGCCACGGCGTAGTCAATACCGTGCTGGGCCAGAGCAATGACGTCCATATAACCTTCCACCACCAGAATGCGCTCGGGCCGGGCATGCGCCTGGCGCACTTCGTAGAGCCCATAAAGCTCCCGGCCCTTGTGAAACACGGGCGTTTCCGGCGAGTTCAGGTATTTGGGTGTGCTGTCATCCAGTACCCGCCCGCCAAAGGCCACCACCCGGCCGCGGCGGTCCCGGATGGGAAACATGATGCGGTGACGAAAACGGTCGTAGTGACTACCCTTTTCCTTGCGCACCACCAGCCCCGCCCCGCGCAGCACTTCCAGCGCCTTGTCATCTCGACCCTGCACGCTCATCAGCGCGTCCCAGCTGTCGGGCGCGTAACCGACACCAAAACTTTGCGCCACGTCGCCCGTCAGCCCACGTTTTTTGAGGTATTCGATGGCCGCCGGATTTTCCTTGAGGT
>SMWH01000006.1 GCA_004357005.1 Gammaproteobacteria bacterium | reverse complement strand
TTCGAGGTGCTGGGCGTCCAGGACGTGCTCGCCAAGTGCATCGGGTCGCGCAACCCCATCAACGTGGTGCGCGCGACCATTAAAGGCTTGCAGGAGATGCAGAACCCGGAACGGATCGCGGCCAAGCGCGGCAAGAGTGTTGAGGAAATCGTGGAAGCTAATGGCTAAGAAAAAAATCAGGGTGACGCTGGTCCGTGGGACCGCCGGCAAGTTAAAGCGCCACAAGGCGACGGTGCGCGGTCTTGGCCTGCGTCGTACACACCAGTCGGTGGTCCTCGAGGACACACCGCAGGTTCGCGGCATGATCAACCAGGTCGATTACCTGGTGCGCGCTGAGGAAGTCGAGTGATGAGCGAGACAGAGAACACAACGATGCGTTTGAACACGATTTCGCCTGCTGAAGGAAGCAAGCGTGATCGCAAACGCGTGGGACGCGGAATCGGCTCCGGGAGCGGTAAGACCGGCGGGCGTGGCCAGAAGGGCCAGAAATCCCGTTCGGGCGGTTTCCACAAGACCGGTTTCGAAGGCGGACAGATGCCGCTGCAGCGCCGTGTGCCCAAGTCAGGTTTCCATTCCCGCAAGGCCCGCTACACCGCAGAGGTGCGTTTGTACCAGTTGGCCGGCGTGAAAGACGACGTGATCGATTTGAATGTGCTCAAGAAGGCGCGGATCGTTCCCGCGTACGTGCGCAAGGCCAAAGTGATTGATCGTGGTGAAGTCGATCGCAAGCTGACCCTGCGGGGTTTGGGAGCCACCCTCCTTGTGACGAAGGGTGCCCGGGCAGTGATCGAGAAGGCCGGAGGCAAGGTAGAAGAGTAATGGCTCAGACCGGAACAGGCTTGTCTGCGTTTGGCGATATCGCCAAAATGCGTGACGTTCGTCAGCGGCTTTTCTTCGTGGTCGGCGCGCTGGTGATCTATCGCCTGGGTACTTTTATTCCCGTGCCGGGTGTGAACCCGGAAGCGCTCGTCATTCTTTTCGAGCAGCAACGCGGCACGATTGTTGACGTGTTCAACATGTTCTCGGGTGGCGCGCTCAGCCGTTTCTCGATTTTCGCGCTGGGGATCATGCCGTACATCTCCTCATCCATCATCATGCAGCTCATGAGCCACGTGGTGCCGACCCTGCAGCAGTTGCGCAAGGAAGGCGAAGCCGGGCGGCGCAGGATTACCCAGTACACCCGCTACGGGGCTGTGCTGCTGGCCAGTTTTCAGGGATTGGGAATATCGTTTGCGCTGCAAAGCCAGTCGGTGGGTGGTTTGCCGGTCGTAATGGTGCCGGATGTCGGTTTCATGTTTACCTCAGTGGTGACCCTGGCCACGGGAACGCTGTTCCTGATGTGGTTGGGTGAACAGATCACCGAGCGCGGTATCGGAAACGGTATCTCGCTGATCATTTTCGCCGGTATCGTTGCCGGATTGCCGGCGGCTGTCGGCGGGACCCTGGAACTGGGTCGCACGGGACAACTGTCTCCGCTGGAGATCCTGTTCCTGTTCGCGCTGGCCATTCTCGTGACCGGTTTTGTGGTGTTCATGGAGCGGGGCCAGCGGCGCATTACGGTGAACTACGCGAAGCGCCAGGGGCGTCAGGCCTACCAGGCACAGACCTCGCATCTGCCCCTGAAGATCAACATGTCCGGCGTGATTCCGCCGATTTTTGCCTCCAGCCTGGTGCTGTTCCCGGGCACCCTGGTGGGCTGGTTCGGGCAGGATTCCGGGACCCCGGTGTGGGTCCGCGAGTTCATGACCCAGTTGGCGCCGGGCAATGCGTTGTACATAGCGATATACGGCGGTCTGATCATCTTCTTCGCGTTTTTCTACACGGCGATGGTGTTCAACTCCCGGGAAATCGCCGATAACCTGAAGAAAAGCGGGGCTTTCGTGCCGGGTATCCGGCCCGGGCGCCAGACCGCTGATTATCTGGACAAGGTCATGACACGACTCACGGCCGCGGGTGCCGCGTATCTGGTGGGGGTTTGCCTGCTGCCCGAGTTCCTGATCCTGAAGTGGAACGTGCCTTTCTATTTCGGTGGCACTTCACTGCTGATCATCGTGGTCGTCGTCATGGATTTCATCGCCCAGCTGCAGTCGCACCTGATGTCGCACCAGTACGAGAGTCTGCTCAAGAAGGCGAACCTTAAGGGTTACGGGCGCTCTGGCATGCAGCGCGGTTGAGCGTCGAGGCAGTAAGGATCGAACAATGAAAGTTCAGGCGTCAGTCAAAAAAATCTGTCGTGATTGCCGGGTGGTGCGGCGCAAGGGTGTCGTACGCATCGTGTGCAAGGATAAACGGCACAAGCAGCGTCAGGGTTGAGCCCGGCCGGCCAGGAGTAACAGGAAGACATGGCTCGAATTGCAGGAATAAATATCCCCGCCCACAAGCATGTGTGGATCGGGCTGACGTCCATCTTCGGGATCGGGCCGACGCGCGCCAGACAGGTGTGCGAGGAAGCTGGTGTCCCGCCGGATATCAAGGTCAGCACGCTCACCGAGGAGCAGGCCGACAAGCTGCGCGCCGCGGTTTCCAACTACGCGGTGGAAGGCGATCTGCGCCGTGAAGTGGGCATGAATATCAAGCGTTTGATGGACCTCGGATGCTATCGGGGTCTGCGGCACCGGCGCGGTCTGCCGGTTCGCGGTCAGCGCACGCGGACAAATGCCCGCACCCGGAAGGGTCCCAAGCGGCCCATTCGCAGATAAGGGCGCAAACAGGCCGCACAGTTTTTTCACAGGCAAAATTATGGCAACGAAAACCACCAAGACGCGGAAAAAGGTCAAAAAGGTCGTCATCGACGGCGTGGCCCACATTCACGCGTCCTTTAACAACACGATCATTACGATCACGGATCGTCAGGGCAATACCCTGTCCTGGGCCACCGCCGGTGGTTCCGGTTTCCGTGGATCGCGCAAGAGCACGCCCTTCGCAGCCCAGGTAGCCGCAGAAAGAGCCGGCACCCGGGCCCAGGAATATGGCGTGAGAAATCTGGATGTGCGGGTCAAAGGGCCAGGCCCGGGACGAGAATCGGCAGTCCGTTCATTGAACAACGCCGGGTTCCGGATCACCAGCATCACCGATGTGACCCCCATTCCGCACAATGGTTGCCGCCCGCCCAAGCGCCGGCGCGTGTAAAGAGGACAGATTAAGGATGGCACGTTACCTAGGACCCACCTGCAAGCTGGCACGGCGTGAAGGCACCGATCTCTTTCTCAAGAGCCCGGTGCGAGCGCTGGAGTCCAAGTGCAAGCTGGAAAACCCACCGGGCATGTTGCCCAGGCGGCGCCCGCGGATTTCGAACTATGCCCTGCAGCTGAGGGAAAAGCAGAAGCTGCGGCGCATATACGGCGTTCTGGAACGACAGTTCCGTAACTATTACAAGAAAGCCGCCCAGAAGAAGGGCGCCACCGGCGAGAACCTGCTGCAGATGCTGGAATGCCGGTTGGACAACGTTGTCTACCGGATGGGATTTGCCGTGACGCGTGCTGAAGCCCGTCAGTTGGTGGCTCATCGGGCGGTGTTGGTGAACGGGCAGGTCTGCAACATCCCGTCGCGCCAGGTAAAAGCCGGAGAAACGATTGCGATTCGCGAAAAGGCGAAGAAGCAGTTGCGCATCCAGGAAGCCATCAATATCGCCCAGCAGATCGGGCTGGTGGCATGGGCCGAAGTGGATCCCAAGAAAATGGAAGGGACCTTCAAGTATGTACCCGAACGTCAGGATCTTTCGCCTGACATTAACGAGTCTCTGGTGGTAGAGCTCTACTCCAAGTAGTGAGGACAATTCATGTCGGGATATGTTGTCAATCTTCTTCGTCCGCGTCGTGTTGAGGTCAAGCAGATCACGCCGCAGCACGCCAAAGTGACGCTGGAGCCGCTGGAGCGCGGGTTCGGTCACACGCTTGGCAATGCGCTTCGTCGCGTTCTGTTGTCCTCTCTTCCCGGTTGCGCCGTGACCGAAGTGGAGATCGATGGAGTGCTGCACGAGTACACGACCATTGAAGGCATGCAGGAAGACGTGGTCGATATCCTGCTCAATCTCAAGGAACTGGCTGTCATACTGCACAACCAGGACGAGGCGATCATCACGCTCGAGAAATCGGGCAATGGCACGGTGATTGCCGGCGATATTGCCGTGGATCACAATGTCGAGATAATCAATCCGGATCAGGTGATTGCTCACCTTTCCAAGGGCGCCAAGCTGAGCATGCGCATCAAGGTGGAGCGTGGCCGGGGGTACGAGCCCGCGGTAACGCGCCAGACCGGCGATGCCGAGAGCAAGCCGATCGGACGCCTGCAGTTGGATGCGTCCTTCTGCCCGGTCAAACGGGTGGCCTATAGCGTGGACAGCGCGCGCGTGGAGCAGCGCACCGACCTGGACAAGCTGATTCTGGACATCGAAACCAACGGTACGATCGATCCGGAAGAAGCCATCCGGCAGGCGGCCAATATACTGCACGACCAGCTGTCCATTTTTGTCGACCTGTCCGGCAAGGACGAGAGCGCAGAAGAGCAGGCGGAGGCCGAGGTCGATCCAATTCTCCTGCGGCCGATCGATGATCTCGAATTGACAGTTCGGTCCGCCAATTGTCTGAAGGCGGAGAACATTTATTACATCGGCGATCTGATCCAGCGGACGGAAGTCGAATTGCTCAAGACACCCAACCTGGGCAAGAAGTCCCTGACGGAGATCAAGGACGTTCTGGCACAGCAGGGGCTGTCTCTGGGCATGAAGCTGGAGAACTGGCCGCCGCCTGGCTTGAAAGAATCAGCCTGAGGAAACGCCAGGAGCCCGGGAATGGGGTCAAGAGCCCTTTGCTGACCGGGTGAACAGGCAAAGAACTAGCTTGAAGGGTCAGAGCCCTTTTTTTCTCTGACCCTGGAAGGGAAAAAGTCATGCGTCACCGCAAGAGTGGTCGAAAATTCAACCGGAACAGCTCGCATCGCAAGGCGATGATGCGCAATCTGGCCAATGCCCTGTTCCGGCATGAGGCCATCAAAACCACGCTGCCCAGGGCGAAGGAACTGCGCAGGGTCGCAGAACCCCTGATCACGCTCGCCAAAACCGATGACGTGCACAATCGCCGGCTCGCCTTCGCTCGGCTCCGGGACAAAGAGATTGTGGGCAAGCTCTTCGCCGAGTTGGGGCCGCGCTACAAGGACCGCCCGGGGGGCTATATGCGCGTCTTGAAATTCGGCTATCGGACGGGCGATGCTGCGCCTATGGCCTTCGTTGAACTGGTGGACCGGCCCAGGCCGGACATGGCTGAGGCCGAGGAAATCCCCGCCGAGTAACGGGGTCAGAGCCCGTTTTCGCTTGATCTGCATACACCAAGGAGCCGGGCACGCCGAAAACGGGCTCTGACCCCTATCCCAAAAACAGCCGGCAGCGCGCGTTGCCGGCTTTTTTGTACCCTCATCCGGCGCTATCATGGCCGGCACGACGCCATTTTGACGTTACCACAATAGCCCGGGGAACGACCCCGGGAAACAAGGGGCTATTTCGATGAGAACTTTACGATTCCTTGTTGCCGGTATTCTCGTCTGCCTGTGCAGTTTCGCCACCGCCGCTGACCGTCCGACTGTCGGTGTGGTGGAATTCAAAAACGAAACCAACGCCTACTGGTTTAGCGGCGGAGTCGGCTGGGACCTTGCCAACATGCTTACCAATGAACTCGTGGGTACCGGCGTGTTCCGCGTCGTGGAGCGCAGCATGCTGGAGTCGGTCCTCGCCGAACAGAACCTCGC
>SMWH01000054.1 GCA_004357005.1 Gammaproteobacteria bacterium | reverse complement strand
CATGATCGACCCCACCACACCCAACTCCCCGGTCTGCTGGACGTCGTTGACGCCGTCCACGGAGAGCATCTGGCTGGCTTTCATGTTGTGGTTGAGGCCCAGGGTGTGGCCGATCTCGTGGAGGATCAGGAAATACAGCCCGTCTTCCACCAATTTCGACACCTCCATGTCATCGGCCCCGGCAGCGTAGGCCGCGCTCATGCCGAACAACATTCCCTGATGCAATTGATCACCAATGGCGCAGTAATTGCGCCGCGCGATCAGCTTGTTTTGCTCGGGAAACAGCGATGCCTTGTTGAATATGCCGGTACGGCGCATACGATTCGTAATGAAGACAAACTCGAGCATGATGTCGGCACCGATGATCTGTCCGGTCCGCGGGTTCACAAAACTCGGGCCGTACCCCCCAAACGGGGGCGTCGGCGAGGACGTCCACCGCAGCACGTTGTAGCGAATGTCACCCGCATCCCATTCCGCATCGTCGGGCTGCTGTTTGATCACCAGGGCGTTGCGGAAACCCGCCTGCTCGAACGCCAGGTTCCATGCTTCCCCGGCTTTCTTGATCACCGGCCGCACTTCCACGGGGGTGGTGTTCTCCATCCAGAACACAATGGGCTCGACCGGCTCAGACAGCGCAGCGTTCGGGTCCTTTTTTACCAGGTTCCACCGGGTGATCATGTCCCGGTAGGGAACGACCTCGGTCGACGTCAGATCCGTCTGTCGGGACAGAAAGTACCCAACCCTGGGATCATCGAAACGTGGCTGGAAATCGTTTTCCGGCATCCGGATCAGACTGTGCTGATAGGTCACGCTCACGAAGCGTGAGTCCGTTACTTCCGGGCCTTCGGCGAAATGCTTTGGCGTACCGGTTTCGTACACGTATTCCACGATCACATCCGTGTTTTCAGGGTAATTCCGAAGTTCGGTGATCTTGCTCTTTTTCTTGCTGAGCTTACCCAGGCTGAAACCTTCATCCTCCGCGTCCGGGTCAGGGGATGGTTTAACCTGGCTGAAATTCTCCTTGAGAAAGAGATCATCCACTGAGATCAGATATTCACCCTTGTCGTCATCCTTCGCCACGATTTCTTCCACCGCCAGAATCGCGTGACTGATGTTGGCATTCGCTGACCGTGACAGGGCACTGTCCGGATTGAACCAGAACGATGTGTTTTCCTTGACGAACTCGATGCGATCAAAATGCCGGCGTACCGAAAACACGGCATTGTCCCAGAACGCACCGCGGAAATGGCCGCCTTCGACCACACCGTCCTTGACGAAGGAGAAGTAGATGAATTCCTTATCCACCTGATCTTTGGTGATCAACATGTGAACCTTGCCGTCGTCCTTGTTGCGAAACAGCGTAAAAAGGCCGTCGATTCGTTCGCTGTCTTCGGTCACTTCCGCGATCGTTTTCGGTTCCTTTTCTTCTTCTTCTTTCTTGTCGCCGTTTTCTCCATTGTCCTCGCCTTCTGCGGCAAAGAGGGTAAGAGGGATCAACAACAGGGAAAGGAGCAAAAGCCACCGGACTGAGCGGGTTCGGATCATGGGAAACTCCTGATGTTTGACGGTGCGGACTGTCCGATTCTAGGGGCGAATCGGAGTGCGCTCCATAGGTCAGATGACCTATGGAGCCAGACTCAAAGGATCTGTTCCCAGCTCGCGGTCTGCTGGTCTTCGCTCCCGGTGCGGTTCTCGCGGAGCGTACGTACGATGCCGTTCGGCGTCATGACGATTTCCAGTTCCATATCCACGTCACCGATGGCCTGCGCGATACTCTTACAGGTAGCGGCACCGACTGCCTGCATTGGTGTCAATCCGGGAATGATTTGATCAACAAACCAGATTCTCATTTTCAAGGCAAGGTCAATGGTCACCATCAAGAAGTTATCCCGGCTGATAAACCCATCTGCCGGCGCTTCCGCGACAACTCGCGCTTGAAACGGTTGTGTAAATCCACCGCCCAACTCCTCGGGCCGGAGCACAGTGCACACACGAATGCGCTCGAATCTCATTTTTCCGTCGACTATGGTCACCGCATCCTGGTCCAGTTGCTCCTTGCCCAAAACCTCGGGGCGCGGCCCGTCGACGGGGGCCGTTGCCGGTTCCTGCGCGGAAACGCCGGTCGCCATCAACAGCACACCGGCAAAAATCAAAACCACTGATTTCATCTGTCTCGTCCTTGTGTTCAGGGGAAAAATATCGCGCAAGCATAGCAGACCACGCTCCCGGCGGGGCCATCGGGGTCCCACGGGAACTCAGAGCAGATGCAACCTCCGCAGGGCCCATTCTCTGGCGGGTTCTTGCAAACTCTCAGGTGAGTGCGAGACAAGGCCCAGGTTAAACAATGGTGGACAAAAAAGCGGAACATACACGCAGTACATGAGCGTTTTGAGTCGGGTTTCAACAACCTATCGTGCCACCTGAGAGTTTTTCAACAGGCTGCTAGCGTGCAACCAGCACCCGGATCTTCAGCGCCTCGGCCTCGCCGTCGGCCGAACTATAGCGCATGAGGATGTCTGATTTTCCGTCCCGGTCCAGGTCCAGGGCATCCACCCTTTCGCCATCCCTTGGCATAACGGTGTTCACGGTCCAGGGATCGTCCGCAAACAACTGGGCGCTGCCGTTGCCCGGGAATATCTCGAAGTGTTCCCCGTCTTTCTGAATCAACAGATCCGCTACCCCGTCGCCGTCAAAATCGGCGATGTCCATGGCCGGCCAATCCACATAACCACTGGACAGATCGAACTTGACCGATACATCACGAGTCATCGCGGGTTCTTCCGGGTAGGTTCCGTCACTCTGCATGCCGTAGAACGCCACATCCATCCCGATACGGCCGGTAAACAACGCGCCGATAAGCTGCCGGACACCGAAACCGATGGATGGGCTCATGAGATCCAGTCTGCCGTCAGCGTTCATGTCCACCTTGGTCAGATAAAACTGAAAACCATCCGAACGCACGACAGAGTCCGCCTGCTCGTTAAACCTCAACCCCTCATCCCCGAGACGACCCAGATGAACGTGGTACTCCGTTTTTTTATCCAGTACCCCGGAGCTGATCGTGGCCTGAACGACAATGTCGGGAATCCCGTCAGCATTCAGGTCCCGCAGATCCTGAACCTGCCGCAGGGTCAGGTGTGAGTGATCCACGTCCACATCATCCGAGTCCAGAGCCCGGGCAAGGTATTCCGGCGTCAGATCAAGGTCCAGCACGATATTGCGCGCTGTCGTGTCATAGCTTCCCTCTTCGTTCTGGATAAAACCCACGAGTTCACCGTCGCGAACAAAGGCAAGATCTATTCGCTGATCACCATCCAGATCCACCCGGTACATGTGATAACGAAGATAGCGTGGAACGCCCCTGGGCAAATGCACCCGGTTGATCATCTGCATTCGTGGCCTTACAGGCAGCAATGTCGCGTTTGCGAATTTTCCGTCTTCATCCTGAAGAAACAACCGGTATCCCTCAAAATCCGGAATCGCCAGGTCCTCCCGGCCATCTCCATTGATGTCCATGACGAAATCGAGCGCCGACAGCCCCGCATGAGTGGGTTCCCGATACAGGGATTTCACTTCGACGAGCTTCATCAGCCGATGGCCGTTCACGTCGTAGCGCCACACACCGTCAGTAGCCAGAAAAGTCAGTTGCGAACGTTCGCGGCCCTGTGGACCCTGATCGAAGAAAACAAATGATTCAGGAAGCTGAAAACGGGCAACCGGACTGGCCACGCGACCATCCGCTTCGATCGGGTAGACGCCGAGCAAATTGGAGCGTTTCTCATTGTGCCCCACCAGCATCAGCACCCGCTCGCCGGGCCCACCACCGCTCGCGTAGCCATCCACGTGAAAACCGGCGTTGACGAGAGTTTGCACGAAATGAACCGGCGCCTCCGGCTCAGCCCCGGCAACACCCAGCGTAACGCTTAGCAATAACGGCGCGAGAAATAACCGTGCCACCTGCACCCCTCCTTCAACAGTTGCAGTACGGCGCATACGATACCCCGGAAAGCAAGATCAGTTCTCTGCCATCCCTCAGCCTTGTGCGTTCCCCGGGCCTGACGTAGGCTTCGCGCAACCAAACACCGGTGACGCTCATGCATTTTCACCCGCTGCCCTTCTACAAAGCCCTGATCGTCGTTGCGGCCATCGGCACGGCTTACGCGCTCGCCGTGACCCTCGGCCATGCTCCAGCCTGTGTCCCGAACCTCGAAGGCTGTACCTCGCTGAGCGCGCTGGGACGCACGGCTCCCGAGAGTTTCGTTTTCCGGGCGCTGCTGATACCTGTCGGTGTGCTGACCATGCTCTACTGGGTGCTGAACCGGCAATGGCTCATCCTGCTGGGTGACGATGGACGGGGCGGGGCCCGGACCATGCTCGTCATCGGTCTGATGGCGGGTGTTGCCTATATCTTTTATCTGTCGATGTTGGGCGCCGACGGACAGGCGACCAAGCTGATACGGGGAATCTGGGTCACCCTGTTTTTCGCTTTCATGTTCCTGGCGCAACTGTTCCTGGTCAACCGTATCTGGAAGCTTGGACCGGCGGTGCGCGTTCTGCTTGGCTGGCCGTATCGCGTGATGCTTGGCGTGTCCGTCGTGCAACTCGTGCTCGGCTTTTTGGTCGTGCCCATAGAAGCTTTCGCCCGCCACGCCGACTGGGCCAAGAACGCGGTCGAGTGGAACTTCGGGTTGCTGCTGGTGATTTTCTACATTAGCAGCGGTTTCGCATGGCACCGCACCGGGTTCCAGGCGTCGCTCTCCGTGAACGAAGAACGCAACAATACTTAGGTGTCCGTGGGTTCAGGAAACGCGCCGGGACCCTTTACCTTCTCGCGCACGGTCTGGACCATCACGTAGAAGATGGGGACGAGAATCGTGCCGGCGAAAGCCGCCATGACCATCCCACCGAATACCACGATACCCACCGAACGCTGGCTGTTGGCGCCCGCACCCACGGCAAACACCAAAGGCATAACACCCAGAATGAAGGAAAACGCCGTCATCAAAACTGCGCGGAAACGCAGGCGGGCTGCCTCCAGCGCGGCTTTGGCAATGGACATGGCCTTTTCTTCCCGCTGCGTTTTCGCGAACTCCACGATAAGAATGGCGTTTTTTGTGGCCAGCCCGATCAGCAGGATCAGCCCCACTTGGGCATAAAGATTGAGCTCCCAACTCGCGATCAGCAGCCCCAGAAATGCACCCAGCAGGGCGACGGGAACCGCAAGAATCACGGCCATGGGGATGGACCAGCTCTCATATTGCGCGACCAGGAACAGGTACACGAAGATTAACGCCATTGAAAAGATGATCGGCGCGAGGTTGCCCGCTTCCAGTTCCTGATAGGTCATCCCCGTCCACTCGCTGGTGTAGCCCAAGGGAAGTTGCGCGGAAACCTTGGCCATGGCCTGGGTGGCCTGACCGGAACTGAAACCCTGTGCGGGCGTGCCGTTAATGGTCACCGAGTTGAACATGTTGTAACGGTCCAGCACGTCCGGCCCCAGCATGGGTGACATGGAGAGCAGCGTTCCCAGCGGAACCATACCGCCCTCAGGCCCGCGCACATACAATCTCAGAACATCGTTTTCCTTGCTCCGGTACTGCGCATCGGCCTGAACCATGACGCGATAGGTCCGGCCGAATTTGTTGAAGTCGTTCACATACAACGACCCCAGTTGGGCCTGCAGGGTATCGAAAACGTCAGAAATCGGGATACCGAGGTTTTTGACTTTCTCCCGGTTGACGTCCACCCACAGTTGCGGGACGTCGGAGCGAAAAGTCGTGAATGCGCTGCCCACGGCTTCCTGTTGATTAGCCTCCAGCACCGTCGCCCGGGTCACCGCACCCAGTTCGCTCGCGGGACGCCCCTGCTGATCCTGCAGAACGAACTCGAAGCCCGCTGTGCTGCCGATGCCGGGGACCGGCGCCGGCACAAAGGCAAAGCTCACGGCCTCGGGGATCGCAGACAAACGGCCCTGCACGCGTTGAATAATCTGCTCCATCCCGAGGTTCCCCGAACTGCGTTCTTCCCAGGGGTCCAGCACGACCACCATCAAACCCACATTGGGCCCCACGGATTGTTTCAGCATTCCATAGCCACTGACGGACATGACGCTGAGCACGCCGGGCTCGGCCATGATCTCGTCGGTGATTTGCGTCATCACCTTCTCCGTACGGTTAAGCGACGCCGCGTCGGGCAAGGTCACATCGACAAAGAACGCGCCCTTGTCCTCCGAGGGAATAAAGCCCGTGGGCGTGCCCATGGCGATCACCACCATCAGACCGGTCAGCGCCAGGAATACCATGCCGGTGATGACCAGCCGGCGCTCCAGCCAGGCAACCCATTTGACGTATCCACCCGTGACCGTGTGCAGCAGCTCATCGAACTTGCGCAATATCCAGATCGGCTCACCCCCTCGTGGTTTCAGCAGGGTCGCGCACAGGGCGGGACTCAGGGTCAGGGCGTTGATCGACGAAATCACCACGGCGACGGAGATCGTTATGGCGAACTGCCGGTACATCTCGCCCGTCAATCCGGGCATCATGGTGACCGGGATGAAAACCGCCAGCAGAACCAGGGTCGTCGCAATAATGGGCCCCGAGACTTCCTTCATGGCAACCCGGGTGGCTTCCTTTGGGCTGAGCCCGTCATCCATGTGGCGTTGCACGTTCTCGATGACGACGATGGCGTCGTCCACCACGATACCGATCGCCAAAATGAGGGCAAACAAGGACACCGTGTTGATGGTCATCCCCATGGCCAGCAGGAACGCAAACGTCCCGATGAGAGATACGGGGATGGCGATGGCCGGAATCAGGGTGGACCGCCAGTCCTGCAGGAAAATAAAGACGACGAAGATCACCAGAAAAACGGCGATGAACAAGTTGGTCACAACCCCGGCGATGGACTCTTTGACAAACACCGTGGTGTCGTAGAGCGTCGCGTATTCGAGGTCAGGCGGAAATGATTTTTCCAGCTCCGCCATCGTGGCCTTTATCTGATCCGCCAGTTTCAACGCGTTGGCGTCGGGCAACTGGTAAACCGCCAGCACCACACTGGGCGCATTTTCCAGTTCGCCAGCGACCGCGTAGGTCTGGGAGCCCAACTCAACCCGCGCAACATCCCCGAGATAGACCACCGACCCGTCTTCGAAGGACCGCAACACGATGCGGGCGAACTCCTCCGGTGTGGACAGTCTCCCCTGAGCCTGCAAGGTGTACTGGAACTGCGTACCCTCCGGCGCGGGTGGCGCGCCCACCTGACCCGCCGGTACCTGGACGTTCTGTTCACGGATGGCCCCGATGACATCCTGCGTCGTGATCGCGAGGCTGGCCATGCGGTCGGGATTCATCCAAATGCGGATCCCGTAGTCCAGTGCACCAAGATTCTTGGCGTCGCTCACACCGGGTATGCGCTTGATCGCATCGATAACGTTGATGCCCGCGTAGTTCGACAGAAACAGGCCGTCGAACGTCCCGTTTGGCGAGTACAGATTGATGATCAGCAACATCGTGGTCGAGACTTTCTCGGTCTTGACCCCCTGGCGTTTGACTTCTTCCGGCAGTACGGGATCCGCCAGGCTCACCTTGTTCTGCACGTTGATCTGGGCAAGATCCGGGTCCGAACCAATGGCAAAGGTCACCATCAGGGTGTAGGAACCATCATTGGAGCTCTTCGAGGACATGTAGATCATGTTCTCGACACCATTGACCTCCTGCTCGATGGGAATCGCCACCGTATCGCGCACGACCTCGGCGCTGGCGCCCGGATAGCTGGTACTCACCTGCACCGTCGGGGGCGCGATCTCCGGGAACTCGGCAATGGGAAGCAGCGGTATGGCGATCAGACCCGCCAAGGTCAGGACAATAGCAATGACAAAGGCAAACTTGGGCCTGTCAATAAAGAAAAGACTGAACATTGCGCTGCTCCGTTATTTCTACTCGAATGGAACAGCTTCCCGCTCGTGCGCGTCAACGACCATACCCGGTCTGACTTTCTGAAGACCCTCGACGATAACCCGCGCACCCGATTCCAACCCGCTCTGAACCGCCCAGTCCACCCCCTGTTTCTCTCCCAGCTCGACACGACGCTGCTCGACCATGTTCTCCTCGTTCACAACGAGCACAAACCGCCCGAGTTGGTCTTGGGACACCGCCGATTGCGGCACCAGCACCATCATCACACCTTTTGTACTCTCCCCCAACACGGTTACGTACTGTCCGGGCAGCAGCAGTTCGTCCGGGTTCGGAAATACGACCCGGACGTTGATCGTCCCGGTCAGGGGATCGACACGGTTGTCGACAAAATCCACGACTCCGTCGTGCTCATAAATTTCCTGGTTCGACAACTGCAACCTAAGCGTGAAATCGGCCAGTTCTTCCCCGGCGTTCTTCAGGCGCATTCTTTCCAGCAAAACGCTTTCACGCATTTGTATATAGACCCACATGGGATCCAGCTGGGCCAGGGTAACGAGGGTCCCGGCCATGGCGTTGATGAGATCACCGATCGCAACAGTGGACGCGCCGATCCGGCCATCAATGGGCGCGGTGATGCTGGTGAATTCCAGGTCGAGTTCTGTCCGCTCCAGAGCGGATTGTGCCGCCGCGACCGACGCCGCAGTCGTGTCCTTTGCAGCGGCGAGCCGGTCATACTCCACCTTGCTGATGGCGCCGGTGCCGACGAGCTGGCCGCCGCGTGCTTCGTTGCGTTTCGCGTTTTCGGCTTCGGCATTCGCCGCGGCGAGTTCAGCTCGCGCCTGGCTCACGGCCGCTTGATAGGGCCGCGCATCAATCTCAAAAAGAAGATCGCCTTGGTTGACGTTATCGCCCTCGATAAAATTCTTGCTGATGAGATTGCCGGATACCCGGGCCTGGATAGCCACGTCCTCCGGAGCCCGGGTACGACCGACGATCGCTCCGGTTGGCCGCACCTCGCGTTCTTCAGCAGTCATCACCACCACGCCCGGCGGTGGAGGCGCTTCAACTTCGTCCTGACCCCCACAGGCGGTCAGTATCGACGCCAAGAGGACGAGAGGCACCGCCATGAACCGGCGGGTCGTAATGTTGAACACGTGAATCTCCTCGACGATGCCGTAGTCACCCCCACGGGCAGGATGTGCCATTGTACCCGGCCCACAGGATCAGCGGGCCCGCAACAGCACGATAGTCTGGTCGTCCCTGGCCGGTTGCCCCCGGGTAAAAGACTCGACGGTGGCACGCAACGCGGTCAAAACACCGTCGAGATCGTGTTTGCGCTCCGTCCTCAGGGCATCCAGAACCCGTTCTGTCCCCATCTGTTCGCCATCCGGCGCCTCGGCCTCGAAAATACCATCGGAGATCACGATAAACATGTCGCCCTTGTCCATTTGAATGATGCGCGGTTCTTTCTCGATCGGGCCGGGATCGATCCCAAAGGGATAGGTGTCCGCTTCGACCGATTCAAATTCGTCACTGGCCGCCCGGTAGTGGAACAGCGGGGCCTGGCCTGCGCTGAATGAGGTCAGAGTTCGTGATCCCGGATCCAACTCCCCGAACCAGAGCGTAATAAAGCGCCCAGGTGGAAGGTCCGCGCACAATTGCTGGTTGACCTGGTTGACGGCTTCCGACAGCGATGTGCCCAGGTGCGAAATGGCGCGGATCATGGCGCGCGCTTGCACGACGGACAACGCGGGCCCCACTCCGTGGCCGGTCGCATCCGCGAGAATCAACCAGACATGCCCGTCGTCCCGTTCGATCACATCCCAGGTATCCCCGGCCGTTTCCTCCGCCGGCTCACTCCACCCGGCGATTTCAAATCCGTCAACTTCGGGAATGTCCTGTGGCAGCGTCCTTTGCTGAATCTGTCGCGCCAACTGGAGATCGCCCTCGAGTTTCATCAGCGACTTCAGCCCGTCGCGCATGCGGTCCTGGGCTTCGGCCAGTGACTGAATCTCCTTGACCGGCGACTGCAGCACATCCCCCGGCTCCAGGTCACCCCGGCTGATGCGCTCGCTTTCGTGGGCAAGGTGTTCCAACGGCGTGGAAATAAAGCCCGCCAGCCGCGCGGCGCGCCGAACGCCCAGGGCGAAAATCAGCAACAACGTCGCCGCCAGACCCCAGCCCACCTCGTCCGCCCCGAACAATAAGTCGGACTCCGGAACGAGCACCAGCATCCACAAGCGTGTGTCTGAATCCAGACGAAGGTCCTCCAGGGCACCCCACCAGGTCTCCCCCTGAGATCGGTATTTCAGACTGTATCGGTTCCTCTCTTCTATGGACGGGTCTCTCGCAACGACGGCGTCGTAAGCGGAAACAGCATCCACCAGCGTCTGTATTCCCAGCTCGGCGAACGGACGACCGATAAGCGACCGCCAATGTTCACCATCCTCGAGCTCGACACCCGCGGGAAGACCCACCACAAACATCCTCGTTCCTGTGTCGTCGCCCTCACCCAACGGTTCCTCGGTGGCTACGAGCACCAGTCCAGATGTCCGTAAGCGATGTGCCATGGTGAACCGGGACAGTTGTTCCAGCGACGTGTACACAGCCACCACACGGACCAGACCGTCGGGGCCCCGGGCTGCAATGGAGACCGTGATTGCTGCCTTCCCGGTTGTATTGCTCAGATAAGGCGCAGTCCAGCGCGGTTCCATGGGCTCGTGATTTTCTTCCGCTTGGTGGAACGCATCGATGGTCGGCTGAAACCAGGGCCGCGCATGCACATCGAACTGACTGGATCGGTCCAATGCGGCCACGGGACCTTCGCTGATCGAAGTCCATTGGTAGTAGCGCACCGGATCTGGCTTATCTTCGCTGCGCACAACACGAATCAACCAGCCGTCAGCATTCGCGACGATGCTGTACTCGGACCCACGATCGTCGAGAATGGCCAGACCCGATACCTGCGGGGCAGACTCAAGCAGGCTCGATAAGGCGAGATTCCAGCGGTGGAACTGAGCGCTCGGCTGACCGTTTTCGTCGGTCAGTTCATCCAGGGTCAAAATACCATCCTGGCCCCAGCTCGCGAGAAGGTATGCCGTCCGCGTCGCGGGTTCAAAAAAAACCCGGACATCCCTCTCCGCCCTTTCCAGACTCTGGGTGATAAGTGCGCCCGAGAGCTGACGTATGGAAATCCGGTTGTCAACGGCAGCAGCAATCAGCAAGGCCAACGCAAGGGCAACCATCGCACCGGTCACACTCCACAAGAGACTGGAGCGCATGCTGACCGATTTTTGGGGCCGACCGAACATCAACCGATCTGTACAGGATCACCTGGCATCATGCACGTATTGTATTAGAATGTTTTCAAGCCCGGTTGAGCCGTTTTTTGGTGTCCAGTGTTGGCGACGAGACAGGCGGAGCCGCAGCGCCGCCTCCCCGTCGGGCCGGGCCACGCTGCGAGCGTTTTTCAGGAAAATCGAACGGTTGCCGACTAGTCGGTGCAGCTTAATCCGGCCAGCGCCGTTATCCGCTGCAAATCCAGAGTCCCAGCACCGAACCCCACTACTTGGGAGCTGTACATCATCGTCCCGGTATTGCAGGTATCAAAGGTGAACGACATGGTGCCCCAGGGAAACAGCGTCACGTCGTCGGGATCATATCCCGGCCCGAAGGTCGGACCACTCGGCGCATTCACGGCATCCACGGTAATGGTTTTACCCTGAATGCTGCCGACACCCACGAACCACGCCTGTTCGTTGCCGTCTTCGTCGTAGCTAAACCAGTAGATCACGGCAAGACTTGCGCCGGGAAGGATTTCGATGAGCCAGCCTTCTCCGTCGTGGGAGGGATCAAACCATGATCCGCTCATGCTGCCATCAATGGTGGTCACCTTGGAAAAGGGCTGACGTTCCCGTGGCGGTTTGCCCTTGGACAGCGCCTCGCAATCCAGCCCGTCCACGCTGGTAATTCGCTCCATCGCCAACTCGCCGGAGCCAAAAGACACTCCTTTCCCGGCGGCGCCGTTATAACTCATGTTCCCTTCATCACAACCGCTGAAGTTGAAAACGAAATCACCCCAAGTCCCCAGTAATACGTCCTCCGGGTCGAAATCCGGACCGAAAATGCCTCGTGTCGGACGAATCGCATCGTTGAAAGTAATCGTGTTGCCGGATACCCCGCCGACGCCCACGAACCAGGCCTGTTGGCTGTCGCCGCCCTTGTTGTGCACGGGCGGATAGGTGATCCAGTACGCCACCGCCACGCCCGGCGCCTTCGTACCGTTCGCCAGTTTCGTTTCCTCGACCAGGATTTCCAGCAGCCAGCCTTCCCCGTTATGGCTGGGGTCGAACCAGGACCCGCTCATGCCCGCGTTGATGACGAAATCGCCACCACCACCGCCGCCTTCAACATCACCAACGCTCTGCGCGCCCATACCCCAGACAGTTTCAACAAACAGACCTTTGGCGGGGACCGTTGTTGCAACGCCGGTCTTGTGGTCGATCCTGTGGAGCTGGTTCCCGGCCGAATAGAAGTTGCCATCACCGTACAGGTGAAGGCTCTGCAGTTCCTGTGGCTCGGTCCCAAGAAGACCGATTTGTTTTACTTCACCGTTGCTCCGATCAACGCTGAAGAATGCCGCATCTCGACTGGCAAAGCCTGCACTGATAGCGTAAAGATCTCCGGACGAGCTGCAGGTCATGCCAACGAGGAACACGTCCGTGGGTAGCGACCCGCCTATCTGGGTGCCATTCCCGGTGCTGGGGTCAATCCAATAAAACTCGCCCAGGTGTGTACCGAAATCAAAGTTCGCGCTGTAGAAACGATCGTTATCGGAACAGTACGCAAGGCTTTCCAAACCGTCGACGCCGACCGCTTTTCCTGACCCAATGCGAGTGCCCGCTGCGCACACCGGATCGTCGAAGACGAGCAAATGAATAGTATTGGTCTCATCCCATTCCAGCGCGTAGAGCACACCCTGACGGTAAGCAAGGCCGCTGATGAAACCGGTAAACGCGATGTTCGGCGGCCCAGCCGCACAGTTGCCCCACTCTGGCGGCACCCGTGGGGCGGCGGTACTGATACTTATGTCATAAATCAGGGCAGGATTCTTGAAGCCGTTGCTGTAGGCCTTCACATACTCCCCCCCTGCCAGCGTAACGGCTGGGCCAAGGAGGCCGGCGATCAACGCAAACAAAATTCCACATGATATGCGGGCAAAAATGTGCTGGCGTGTCATGGTTTCCCCCTCCTGTGACCCGGACAGAGCCTCAGGATACCCCAAACACCCTACCGGGGCCCCGGCCATGGACCGGGCCCCGGATTACGAACGATCAGTTAGCGACGATCCTGGGTTCCCAGTTGGAGCCGCGACCGGTGCCTTCCACCCGGTATTGGCCGCCGGCTTCCACGGTCACTTCCAGATCACGGATGACACCGGATTCCCGTGATGTGCCACCCAGGCGTGAGCCCGTTCCTCGCCACCAGCGCGCCAGGCGCAGGGTGTGGCGTCCCGGGCTCAGGGTGAATACCCGTTGATGGGAGGCCACAGCCGTTTTTTCCACCGGCTGACCATCAATGGACAGTACCCTTAGCGCCCAGCGATTGTTCTGGGACCGGGTGTTGCCAAGGCTCACAGTCGCATCCTCACTGGCCAACAGGGATGTACCCGCCAGCAAAACCAGACTGAGCGCAAACATCGTCAATTTTTTCATTCTGTTTCTCCTCAGGAGTCCGCGCTGTCGAAGCTCATGACATCCGACCAGAACCCCGGCACCCGTGTCGGTTCATTACCGGCGAAGCGATTCGGTGCACGCGAGACCGGCCAGGCCGGTGATACGTTCCAGGTTCAATGAACCGGCGCCGAACTCACCGCCCTTGGTCGAGGCATAGCTCATGGTCCCGGTACCACAGGAATCAAATGTGAACTCCATGCTGCCCCACGGCGCCAACTCTACGTCGTCGGGATCGAAACCGGGCCCGAATACGGTGCCCTGTGGGATGAACACCTCATCCACCGTGATGGTCTTCCCCTCGATCGTCCCCACGCCCACGAACCAGGCCTGGTTGCCATCCCCGTCGTAACTGAACCAGTAAACCAGCGCCACGCCACCGGGCAGCACCTCGATCAACCAACCTTCCCCGTCATGGGTGGGATCGAACCAGGAACCACTGAAGGAAGCATCAATCCCGGTGACTTTTTCAGGGGGCAAACCCTTGGCCAGGGTTTCACAGTTCAGGCCATCGACGCTG
>SMWH01000053.1 GCA_004357005.1 Gammaproteobacteria bacterium | reverse complement strand
GCCAGTACGCGCCCGGTTCCAAAGGCTACAAGAGCATGCGGGACGCCTTCTCCGATTGCCTGGAATGCGCGAAACACAGCGACAGCTTTCTGGATCGGCTCGGCATTCTGCTTCTGGGCACGCTTTATGAGATGGCCACCCAGATCCGGCCCGCCCTGCGCGTGCTGCTGCTGGCGGGTTTCACCGTGGCCGTCGGGGCCCTGGCGTGGCTGTGGTACCAGAACTTTGAGTTGCAGCGGCAGGTGAACCAGCAGTTTGTACGCATCGAGAAACTTACCACCAGTCTTCAGACCGAAGCTGAGTCGTTCACACGCACCGATTTCAGCGCAGCCCAGGAACAGTACGGTGAACAGTTCGCGACGACCCTCGCCCGGCTGGACGCCCTCGAGCAACGCCTGGGAGCACGCGCCCGCGTCATCGCCGACGCATCCAACTCGGTGGTCTTTCTCCAGGGCGCCTACGCATTCTTTCAGACCGAGACAGGCAAACCCCTGCGCGTCGTTCTGGACGACGATGGCAACCCGGTCGGAACCTCGGATGGAAAAACCGAGACCTCCGTTGACGGCACGGGGCCCATATTCGAGCTGTTTCACATGGGGACCGGTTTCGTGGCCACCGAAAACGGTCATGTGGTGACCAACCGGCACGTGGCCAAACCCTGGGAAGCCGATCCGAACGCGCGTCTGGTCATGGAGGGCGGATACACGCCGATCATGCAACGCTTCGTCGCCTATCTGCCTGACGTGGAAAAAGGTTTCGACGTCGAGTTCATCGATGCTCACCCGGACGCGGATCTGGCGCTCGTGCGATGTGCCGGCATTGCCGGGCGCGTACCCGCTTTATCGATGACACTGGAGTCACCCACCATCGGTGACGAAGTCGTAGTCCTGGGTTATCCCACGGGAATGCGGGCACTTATTGCCCGCGTGGATCCGGACTATGTCGATGTACTCATGAAACATGGCCAAGTGGGGTTTTGGGATCTGGCGCAGGGTCTTTCAACCGGCGGATACATCAAACCACTGGCCACGGCCGGTGTCGTCGGACAGATCACATCCGGTTTCGTGGTGTACGACGCCGAAACGACTCACGGCGGCAGCGGCGGTCCCGTATTGAACCTTAGCGGGTCCGTGGTGGCGGTCAACACGGCCATCGTCCCGCGGTTCAGTGGCTCGAACATCGGCGTGCCCGCGTCGTATGTGATCGCCCTGCTGAATTCCAACCGCTAGACGGAACTTTCAGAAAGCACAAATACAACGCAACGACCCTGGGCGGCATAGGCACCGGGGTCGCGCGAAGGCCGTCGTTGGCCCTGTCTATTGACGCGCGGCTCGGGCATTTTCTGCGAAAATGCGATCCAGTTGCGCCAGTGCCTTGTTGCCCTGCCCGGTATCCCGGTACAGATCGCGCAACTTGAAGCGGACGATGTTCTCGACTACCGGATTGCCAGCGTTTTGCTCCAGCAACCGCTCCAGGTGCGGAATCGCCTGGGCTGTTTCGCCGCGTTGCTCGTACAGTTCCACGATGCCTTCCATCGCGAAGAAAACCGCCGCCGCGGGCTCCGATGCCAGTGTCACATAACGGTCCGTGATCTCCAGGTACTTCACCATGGTGTCCAGGAACTTCTGATCCTCCTGGGCCTGCACGGGACTGACCATCAGAAAACCCGTGACTGCGACTATGGTGAGCCATGCCTTGGTTCCATTGAATGTCTTCATCATTTACTCCTCGTTCAGAACAGTTGTTGTAATCACTTAAACGTCGCTTTCAGTGCCCGGGTTGCACGATGCAGATGAGCTTTTATGGTTCCTTCGTTACAACCCAGAATCTCCGCAGTTTCTTTGGTACTCAATCCTTCGAAATATCTCAGTATCAATACTTCCCGTTGCCGTTCCGGCAGATCCGCCACAACGCTTTCAATATCCAGCCAGGCGTCAACCGCTTCGCCGATATCGGATGAAACACCCGGTGATGCCTCATTGAGTTCCGCCCTGTGAACCTGATGGCGCCGATGCTTGCGCTGCAGATCTCTTGAAGTGTTCAGCGTGACCTTGTACAACCAGGTCCGGAATTGTGCACGCACGTACGTGGGTGTTTTGGCCCGATAGAGACGTATGAACACTTCCTGGACCGCGTCGTCTGCCAACTCCGGATCCACCAGAAAACCGCGCGCCAGCCGATAGACATAGTCCTTGTGCTTCTCGAAAAGGGTCTGGAAAGCCCAGGTATCGTCGCGGATTCGTGTGAGCAGTTGCCAGTCGTCGGGGGAGCCGTTCATGCGAATGAGCCCTGCGGGCGGCGGCGTCCCCGGGAACTTCAACCGATGACGGGTTTGCCAGCAAGGGACACGGATGTGTCTTCGAAAAGGATCGTCTTGCCTGCCCGTCGCGGACGCGGAGGCGCGGAAAAACTGATGTTGCCGGTTTCGGGGGCAACGGCCAGTCGCCCTTCAGGCAGCGTACTCCGCCATGACAGGGGTCGTTGCTGAACCACTGAATTGAGCGTGGGCGAATTCAGCGATGGTTGAGTCGGATGGTTTTCCGGACCGTCCTTGATAACCACCAGCAACAGGGCGGCCGCGGCGGCTGGAAGTGCCAGGGCGGCCCAGTAACGGCTCAGACGTCGACGGGGTATGGCGGCCGGACGTGGCGCAGAGCCCTCATAACGCAGGGTCTGATAAGCGGCCCGTGCCGGGCCCAGGCGCTCGTCCAATGCTTGCAGGTCGGTATCTGCGGTCATAAACGTCCCCTTCCAGCTCACCCCTGTCAGTAGCGACTCAAATGGGCCTGTGGCGCGGCCCATATCGAAAACAACAGCCGCGACTCCCTACTGTTAATCGCGTACAGGCCGCTCAGGGTTTAGCCGGCCCAGCTTAGCCCAGGGCGACAAAAAGCGTTGAATGGGGGGCAGTTCGAGGGAATTCGCCTCGTCTGCGGCGGAAAACGGGCCTGGACTTTTTATCCTGCGGCCGACGGGGAGTCCTGGTCGACTTTGTGGGGGCGGCTTCCGTCCTGTGGGAACGGCTTCCAGCCGCGATCCATTAGCTGTCGCGGCAAGACGCCGCTCCCACAAAGATAAGCTCCCACAAAGGTGTAACGGGATTCAGGGATTCAGGATGTCGTCGAGGGCGTCCAGCGCGTCCGGGTCATCAGACTGGGCCAACCAGAACATGGCTTCGCGACGCACGCTGACATCCGGATGCGACCGCATGAGTTCCCCCAGCAGGGCAACCGCTTGCTTATCCGGCAGCTGGGAGGCGGCAAACACCGCCTCTTCGCGCACATCCTCATTACTATCGCGGTTGAGCACCTCCAGGATCACGTCTCCTGCACCCCGGTAGTTGCTCTGGCTGAGCCAGAACAGCGCCTGGCTGCGCACATCAGGTTCATCGTGATTCAGCGCCAGTTCTTCCAGTTGGGGCAGTCCCTGACTTTTTGGCAGTTCGCTCAGGGCGAAGACCGCTTCTTCCCGCACATCTTCGTCGGGATCGTTGGCCAGTGCATGCTCGATGGCGCCCAGCGCGCGCTCATCACCGGACTGGGCCAGCCAGAACAGCGCCTGGCTGCGCACATCAGGGTCAGCGTGACTCCGGGCTACTTCTTCCAACCGGGACATGCCCTGCCCGTTTGGCAGTTCACTCAGGGCGAAAACGGCCTCTTCCCGAACGTCTTCGTCCGGGTCGTTGGCGAGTGCGTGCTCGATCGCATCCAACGCGCGTTCGTCTCCGGATTCAGCCAACCAGAAAAGCGCCTGACCGCGCACGTCTCCGTCCTTGTCTTTGCGGCTGACCTCCACAACGGTGTCCATGGCCCGTTCCACGGAACTCTCCGTCAGGGCAAAAATGGCATGCTCGCGGATATCCGGATCCGGGTCCTTGATCACGACTTCCTTCAGATAGTGATACCCGTCTTCTCCACGGGCGTTGCCCAGCCAGAACAGGACCTCGTCGCGAATGTCCTCGTCGGAACTGGCGCGGTCAATATCAATCAGGATGCCGCTCGCCGCGGGCTCCCGGTGATAGGCAATGCCGCTGATTGCCCGAGAAGCCACGTCTTCATCCCGGACCTGAACCAAACGGCCAAGAAAATCCAGGCTTTCCTTCGGGCTCACATCGCTCAGCCATATCAGCGTATGACCGGCAGTATCCACCTGACAGTCATCACCCACGACGAGCAGGCGGGTTATCTCCCCGCCGCTGGCCCGGGCCAGCACCTTGAGCGTCTCGGAGTTATGGCGCTCCCGGTCGGAGATCTGGATGCTGCCCCAGCTATGGTGATCCCGGGCCAGGGAACACATTCGATTGTTCTGGTCCGGTCTGTTCCATTTGCCCGACCAGCAACAGGGGGAACCCTGGTTATCCAGCATGGGAACTTCATAGCCCAGCCATTGACTGTCGCCCTTGTCGCTCGCGCTCTCGATCACGTCGTCGATGGGGCCGGCGGCCGCGTAACCGGAAAAAATCAGTAGTGCAAATATGACGTAGCGCATAAATTGCCGTTTCATGTTCATGCCTCCCTGTGAATCAGTTGTCGAGGATTTCCATCAAGAGCTCTTCTACCTGCTCCGAATCCATGTGCGACAGCATCTGGATAGCGTCGCGTTTGAGTTGCGGATCGGTCTCGCTCCGGTAGATCCGGATGAGTTCATCGGCCGCATCGTGGATCATCAGACCTTCGAGGATGTTTTCCTTGTCCCTCCTGGTGGAGCTTTCCCCGTAGAGTTCCACCAGAATCCCCGCCGCACGTCTGTTGTCGGAAATAGCCAACCCTTCGATAGCTTGCTCGCGGACTTCCGGGTCTGTCGCGCTGCGTGCCACGTCTACCAGCAGCCCGATTTCATCGGTGATCGAATAAGCCTCGAGGATGAAAATCTTTTCCTGGCTGGAAGCCGCGCTGGCATACAGTGTTTCCAGTTCGCTCACCGCCTCCATCACGCCCAGTACCTCGATGGCTTCCTGGCGCAATTCTGGATCGGTCTCGTTCCGGGCCAGATCCACCAGCTGAGCCGTCTGCTCGGACACAAGATAGGCTTCCAGGACAGCTACTTTGGTTTCCCTGTCGGTTGCCTCGCGATAGATTTCAGCGAGAAGTGCCACGTCTTCGGCGGTGCCATCGAGACCAATGACCTCAATGGCGGTAATCCGCAGATCCCCTTCCGAGCTGCGCGCCATGTCCCGCAACACCTGCCGTGCGCGGGGATCATCGCTCTGGCTCAGGACGAAGAGCGCGTGTTCCTTGAGCCGCATTGAATGGTCGCCCTGGAGAAACTTCTCCAGGATCGGCAGGGCCCTTCTGGAATCGCTGTTCATCAACCCGTCCAGGGCATACAGCTTGAGTT
>SMWH01000052.1 GCA_004357005.1 Gammaproteobacteria bacterium | reverse complement strand
GATCTCGGCGCGCAGGATGCGCGAGCCGGTGACCGTAAAGCGGTCGCCCTCGTAGAGATCCTCGTCTTCGCCCTCGGCGCTGAAAACCAACGGCGTGACGCCGGACAACACCATGCCGGCGGTGAGGGCGCGCCGCAGCGCGCAAATCAGCGGTTTCTGTCTGGCCATCGTCCTTCCCCCATGTGGGCCGATCTGCACCCCCCCTGTGCAACGCCAGACGGGCCGTTGCGCAGCCATTGTTACTGAATACACCGGGATAGTCGAACGGCCCGCGCGTTATTGCAGCGCAGCATTACCCGGCGCGTCCGGTGAGGGATCTCCCTCATTGTGTGCCATGGCTTACTCCTGAATACTGATGCGTGCCAGGGCTTTGTTGGCCCGGGATTTTTGTTGGAAAGGGCCGGGCGCCGCGGCGCCCTATGGGAACAATGTCCCGAATTGAACCAGGGATGACAAAGTGCGGATTCTGAAATCCTGTGAATGACATACGACACAAGGCGCCCGCCGAATTGATCCCGGATCTGAGCGCCGGGGACAGGGCGCGACTGGACGAACTGTACGAACGGCTCAGCGCGGCCACGGCCCATTGCGTGGGTTACCCGTGCAGCGGCGTATTTGACTATTCGGAACTGGATCGTTTCATGCGTCTTCCGATCAATAACGTTGGCGATCCCTTTGGCAAGGGTATTTACCGGGTCAATACCCAGGATTTCGAGCGCGAGGTACTGTCGTTCTTTGCCGATATCTTCTCGGCTCCGAAGGACGCGTACTGGGGTTATGTCACCAACGGCGGTACCGAAGGCAACATGTACGGCCTGTACCTGGCCCGGGAGCTGCTCAAGGACGGGATGGTGTATTTCTCCGAGGACACCCACTACAGCATCGGCAAGACCCTGGGTGTGCTGGGCATGCGCAGCATCATGATCAAGAGCCAGCCCAACGGCGAGATCGACTACGAGGACCTGGAAGAAACCATTCGCATCCACCGGGACATGCCGCCCATCATCGTGGCGAACCTGGGCACGACGATGACCGGCGCGGTGGACCGGGTGGACCGGATCCGTGACATCTTTGACCGGTTGGCATTGAAGCGTTATCACATCCACGTGGACGCGGCCCTGGCGGGGATGATCATGCCGTTCGTGACCGACCCGGACCCCTTCACCTTCGCCGACGGCGTCCACTCCATCGCCGTGAGCGGTCACAAGATGATCGGTTCACCCATTCCCTGTGGCATCGTCCTGGCGCTCAAGAGGCAGGTGGACCGTATCGCCCGCTCGGTGGAGTACATCGGCACTCTGGATACGACGCTCAGCGGGTCGCGCAACGGCATCACGCCGCTGATCCTGTGGGATGCCATGCGGCGTAACGGGCGTGAAGGTTTCCGGCGTATCGTCGTGGGCTGCCTGCAGACGGCGGATTACGCCATCGACAAGTTCAAAGAAGCCGGTATCGAGGCGTGGCGCAACAACAACTCCAATACGGTGGTGTTCCCGAGACCCAAAGGCCCGCTGCCCGAAAAATGGCAGATCGCCGTGTTCGAGGATATCGCCCACATCATTACGATGCCCCACGTCACCCGGGACATGGTGGACGGCGTCGTGGCGGACATCGCGGAGTTATCCCAATGAAACAGATCACTATCGTGGCGCGCAGGGATCTGGATCTGCTGGCCAGGGTTTCCCAGGTGCTCGCGGACCGGGGCATCAATATCACCTCCCTGGATTCCGAGAATACCGGCGAGCACAGCATTATCGTTTTGACGGTTGAGGACTATGACGAAGCGCTGGCAGTACTGCGGGATGAAGGGTTCAACGCTGTCAGCGAAGATGCCATCGTCGTGCGCCTGAAAGACGAACCCGGCGCGGTGGCGCGCGTCTCCCGGCGTTTTGCTGAGGCCGCCATCCCCTTGCGCAGCGTGCGAATTATCGAGCGTTCCGGGGGTTACGGATTGGTGGCGCTGGCCACCGAGCGCACCAAGGAAGCGCTGGAACTGGTCGAGGATATTCGCGTCTCTTGACAGCGGCGGAGACCGAACCGGATAGAAGAAGGCAACACGGCGCGATTGCGTGCCGGCGAGATCTCGCTGGACGACTGCTGCTGAGGTGATGCGAACTTACTGGATGGCCATCATGCGGTCGATGGCCTTGCGGGCGCGGCGGGCGATGTCTTCGTCCACTTCGATGACGAACTGGTTCTTCATCAGGGCAGTGCGGGTGTTCTCCACGGTGATCTGGTTCATGTGCGGACAACGTACGCTGCACAGGCGCAACATCTCCTTGTCCGGGTTGACCGCGGCCACGTTGTCGCCCATGGTGCATTCGGTCAGCAGGAGATGGCGGGTCGCGTCTGACTCCTCCACATAGCGGATCATGGCCGAGGTGCTGCCGGAGAAATCCGACGCTTCGACGACTTCCGGACTGCACTCCGGGTGGGCCAATACTTTGACATCGGGAAACTGCGCGCGCGCGTTTTCAATATCCTGAACTTGAAATTTCTCGTGCACCTCGCAGCGGCCCTCCCAGCCGATGAGCTGTAAATCATCCCCCGCCATCCAATAGCCACCGTTGCCACCGGGTTTGGGGAAGAGCACGGTTCTGCCGGTTTCCTTTGCCACGTTGCGCGTCAGAAACCCGTCCGGAATCAGGATCACCGCGTCCCCATCCAGCGCTTCGACGACCCGGGCGGCGTTGGCCGACGTGCAGCAGGCATCCGCCTCGGCCTTCAGATCCGCATAGGTGTTGATATAGGCCACCACCGGCACGCCTGGAAATCGTTCTTTGAGTGAACGAACGTCATCCGGCGTGATGCTTTCGGCCAGGGAGCAACCGGCCTTTTCCGAGGGCAACAGTACCGTCTTGTCCGGGTTGAGGATCTTGGCGGTCTCGGCCATGAACCGCACGCCGCAGAAAACGATGATGTCCGCATCCGTCTCGGCGGCAGCCCGGCACAACTCCAGGGAATCGCCCGTGAAATCGGGGACGGAATGGAACAACGCCGGCTCCATGTAGTTATGACCTAGGACAATGGCGTTCTTGTTTTTCTTGAGTTCGTTGACGCAAGCGGCAGCTTCCGCTTTCATCTTGAGTTCGAAGTCGGGCACCGTATCGGCGAGTTTGGCCTTGAGTTTCGCGTACATGACCTTGGCGCAGGTCTCCCGGGAGATGTCACGTTCGAAAGGAAAAGCCATGACCGCACTCTACCGGTGCTGCCACTACCATCGCACTGACCCGCGTCAATCGGCGGCAATCGGGGTCAGACCCCGTTTGCCGGGTCCGGCTCCTGGATTCGATTCCAATTGGGTAAACGGGGTCTAGCCCCAACTCGGCGCGCGCTCTCCCGATGGGTAACGGGTGGCGTGATAATCTGGGCGCCTGTTCAGGAGGGCCTGCCATGAACGTCAACGGTTTCACTCGCCTTGCGGTTGCCGCCTGCTGCGCCCTGGCGGCGTTTTCTCCCCGGCCAGCCGATGCGGGCTTCGACCCGGCCATCGGCAATTACCTCAATCCCGACAGCGTGGGCTGGGGGTTGGATGTCCAGCGCATCGGAGATTTCATTTTCGTGCTGTGGTTCACCTACCGGCCTGATGGCAGCCCGATCTGGTATCTGTCGGCGGCGGAACTGGACGGCATGAACTGGACCGCCAGCATCGACGAATTCCACTGGAATGCGGCAAAAACGGCGACCCCCACGACCGTCGGCAATATGACTCTGATGTGGTCCGATACGGAAAACGCCACCTTTTCCTGGACCCTGAACGGTGTGTCCGGTGAACTGCCCGTGGCCTTTCTGGCGTTCGATACCGGGCTGACGACCGTGAATCACACGGGGCACTACGTGGCGCCCGAGGAGTTGGGGTGGGGCGCGAGCCTCCTGAGCCAGGGCGACACCAGCGCGATGTTCCTGTATTTCTATGACGCCAACGGCAACCCGGTCTGGTTGCTGGGTGTGGACGGTACGCCGGCGATGCAACAGGATTTCCTGCTGAACTATTTCGAAGGCCCGGGCCTGTGCCCTTCGTGCATTGCCAAGAAGAAACCCGGAGCGGAAGTGGGCAAAGTCTTCACGCAGGTCGTAGTTGAGGTGAGATTTATCAGCATCCAGGAGAACTTTCTCGAGGAAATCGGCGTGGACTTCATGGATTCTCAGACCATCGGTGGGCTGACCCAGCTCCCCAGTAGCGTCAATCCGAACACGCCGCTGGGCGTCGCCCCCCTCGGGGCGATCGACGTTCCGCAGGACGATGGTTTCAACGATGGGCCCTATCAGACCATCAACGCGCTGACGCCCTCTCCCAACATGTTTACATTGGCGGAGATGGATTTCTTCAGGGGGCCCACAAAGCTCCATATGGACCCGCAAGTACTGGTCAACCCCACTGTTTGCAACGACAACCTGATTCTGGATATCCACATCGCCAAACCCGGCCAGACCGGGTATCCCCAGCCAACTTTTGAGGGCAAGCCGCTCAATTTCAGCCTCGGCGGAGAGGTACAGCCAGCGCACTATGGCGTTTCCAAGGTGGGTGATAAATCCGCCAGCATTAATCTGCAAGCCACTTTTTCCGATGGCACGATCGCTGGGATCAATATCATTGTCAGTATCCCCGACCCGGGTTCGATCATCATCGGGGGTTTGTTGTCGAACCAGGTGACGCAAACCAATACGGTTCCATTTCTGAGTGAAATCCCCGTGCTGGGTTCCCTGTTCAAACGTAAGGCGTACAAGGCCTCCAACTCCGAACTGCAGATTCTCGTGTGCGCGCACATCGTCGAGGAGACGGCGGGCTAGAGCCCAGCCGGTGCGATTGATCGCGAACTTCAGGAAACAGTTCCTGGAAACGCTGGCCGGCGCGGTCATCGCGCTCACGGTGGTTCTGTGGCAACCGGCACAGGCGGGCGACTTCGAACCCGCCGTAGGGAACTGGTTGAATCCCGACAGCGTCGGTTGGGGTCTGGATCTGCAACGCATCGGCAACATCATCTTCGTGTTGTGGTTCACCTACCGGGAGGACGGCAGCCCCATCTGGTACCTGGCGGTGGGCACCCTGGATGAGGACGCCATGTCCTGGACCGGCAATATTGATGAGTTCAGTTGGGATGTGGGCGAGGCTCAGTCCACACCGGAGAGCGTCGGCACCATGACCATCGTGTGGTCCGACGAGGAAAACGCGCTTCTGTCCTGGACCCTGAACAAGGTTTCCCACACATTGCCCATCGAGTTCCTGACCTTCGCCGGCGGCACCACCGAGATTGACCATACCGGCCACTATTTCCCGCCCGACCAGCCGGGTTGGGGCGCTAGCGTGCTGACCCAGGGCGTCATCAGCGCCATGTTTCTGTATTTCTATGACGCCGAGGGCGAGCCGGTCTGGGCTTTGGGCAACGCGCTGGAGGCGGGGTTCGTGCTGATCTTCCCGCTGGCGCTGTTCGACGGGCCCGGCTTGTGTCCCTCCTGTTTGGCCGAGAAGGGTGATCCGGATCCCGCCACATCCGAGCCGCTGATCGATGTTAGCTTTGCGGCCATCCGCCGGCCGTTCCTCGAAACCAACGACGAACCCTTCACGACCGCCGAGCGTCTGGCGGGGGTGAATTCGGTCATCGGTACGATCAATCCCGATACTCCCCTGGGTGCCGATCCCCTTTCTGCCATCGCCTTGTCCGTTGGTGTGGCGGGACTCGGGCCGTTCCAGACCCTGGCGCCGCTAACCCCGGAACACCACAGCTTCACGCAGGCGCAGTTCAATTATCTCGACCGGAGCCAGCGGCTGAACTACGACCCGGGTGTTTTCAACGTGCCGGCAAGTTGCATCGGCAGCCTGGTGGTCAACATCGATTTCGAGGCGCCCGGAGCTATTGGATACCCCCGCAGTTTTGTCGGCGGCACACCGTTCACCCTGTTCGTGCCCGGTCTGGGCGAGTCAGATCCCATCGCTTCAGGCATGTCGCTTGCCGGAGAGGACACGGTGGTCGTGAGCTGGATGGCGTATTGGCCTCTGGCGGGCGTTACCGAAGGTCTCATGCTCGTCGGCCGCAACTCGGCTTTTTTCGACAACCCTGCCAACGGCATCGATGTGCAGCAGGTAGTCAGTGTGCGGACCGGCCCGGCCCCGATCATCAAGGGACCCAGTTACGCGAGCCGGGTGGAACTCGTGGTGGATTCCGGCATCCTGCCGCTGCTCTGTGCCCGCGTCGCCAATCCCTGAGACGCGTCCAAAGGCGGTGCGGCGAACGAGCCTCGACTACAATCCGAGGAGGAGGGGGCTGTTGCCGGAATGGCATTCGTGCCACCCCGGGACTCAGGTTTGACGTCGCAACTGGCCAGCACAAATTCACAAAGCCCCAGACAGCCGCACGCCAGAGGCGTGCTGCTGGTCCTTGGGATTCTCTGTGCCGGACTGGCCAATTCGGGTCAAGAAGCCGGGCCCCTGTCCGGGCGCCGCGATATCTTCGTGCGGGATTTCCAGATCGAGGGCAACACGGTGCTCAGCCCGCTGAGCATTTCCGAAGTACTCGAGACCCATGTGGGCAGGGGCGTTAGCGCCCAGGAACTGCTGCTGTTGCGTGAGCGTCTGACCCTGCTTTACGTGGAAGCTGGATATGTGAACTCCGGGTTCGTGATTCCCGAGCAGAACGTAGCCGACGGGATCGTCCGTCTCCAGGCGATCGAAGGCGTGCTCGATGGGACGGAGATCCGGGGGTTGGATCGTCTGCCGGAGTCCTTCATTCGCGAGCGGATCGACGACAACGCTCGTCCGTTCAACATGCTGGATCTGCAGGAGCAACTGCAGCTGCTGCTGAAAGACCCTCGAATAGAAAGAATCAACTCCGAACTCAAACCCGGTATCGCGCCGGGGCATGCCTGGTTGTTGCTGACGGTCACCGAAGCGCGCCCCTGGAACGTTACCTTGATACTCGATAATCATCGCCCGCCCAGCATCGGATCCACAGAAGGACGTATCCGCTTCAATCATTTCAATCTCACCGGGCGCGCCGATGAGTTTATTTATGACCTCGGCGTGACGGAGGGTCTGACCGATCTCGTCATGGCCTACGCTTATCCGGTAGCGCCCAACACCCAACTCGGAATCGGGTTTCAGATCAACAACGCCACGGTCATCGAAGAGCCGTTTGACCAGATTGATATCGCCAGCGTGACGAACGATCTGGGTGTCAATCTCAATCATGTCTTCGTCAATTCCCTGGACCGAAAAGTAACTGGACGCATCGTGCTCGAAAAACGGCACGGTGAAACCGAATTGCTCAATATCCCGTTTTCTTTTGCACCCGGCGTGGAAAACGGAAAAAGCGATGTATCGGTGTTGCGTTTCCAGGTCGACTGGCAGGAACGGAGGCCCGGTCAGGTGCTGGCCGCGCAGTTGCAGATCAGTCAGGGACTGGACGCTTTTGGCGCCACCGAGAACCCCGGGTCTGTGCCGGACAGCGACTTCACGACTTTTCTGGGGCAGATCCAGTACCTGCGCAGCGTGTTGGGTGACTCGCAGCTGCGTTTGCGCGGTGCCGGGCAGCTGGCGCTGGACCCCCTGTTACCCATTGAAAAATTTGTGATCGGTGGCGCGGATACGGTTCGTGGGTACCGCCAGAACCAGTTTGTGCGCGACAACGGGTGGTTTGTCTCCGCCGAGCTGCAGATGCCCCTGTTGCGCAAGTACGGGATCAACTGGGCCGTGTTCGCGGACTATGGCCGCGCATGGAACGAGCAGCCTTTTCGTATTCCCGGGAACCGGACTCTGAGCAGCGTCGGTCTGGGCCTCGTGTGGCAGGGAACGCCTGGCTGGTACGGACAGCTTTACTGGGGATATGCCCTGGACGATGTGTCCGAGCCCAGTGACCACGATCTGCAGGATGACGGGATTACCTTCCTGATCACCTGGACGTTGTAATCAGTGCCAGTCGCCGATCAACATGAAGGCCGACCAGTGACCCGGATGACTGTACTCGTCACTGTTCAGCAGTTGTAGCTGAGCCTCGCGCAGGGCGAGCGCGCGACTGCGATTGCCGCGCAAGCCGGAATAGAAAGCCACCATGAGCTTGCTGGCGGATTCGTCCGCAACGGACCACAGGGTTGCCAGCGCGCTGGACGCGCCGGCTTTTACCGCAACCCCCGCCAGCCCGAGCGCAGCGCGGTCATCTCCCATGGCGGTCTGACAGGCCGCCAGGGTAAGCAGCGCCAGTGATCCGGTGCCGCCGCTGCTGGCTCTGACCAGGGTTTCCAGTTGGTCGAGATCGAGGCGACCGTCCCAGGTCAGAACGAAGGTGTCCTGCCGGTCGCCGCCAAACTCCGCGTGCGATGCCAGGTGCAGAATGCTCAAGGGCGCTTCCGCGACCACGCGGTTGAGCTGCTCCGAGTTGAAACCCGCGTTCAGCAATACCACGCCGTTGGTACCGTATAGTTCACTCAGCGCCTGGATTTCCGCCGCGACACCGGGCAGGGGATCGTAGCCCTGGACGTTTTCGGTCAGACCCGCCAGCACAATCCGTGAAGTGTCAGGCGTTTCCCCGGCGATGGTCACCGAAAGACCCGGGGTTACCACCACCGCGTGGTTCTGGATCAGAAAACGTTCGCCGTCATACAGGGCAGAGAACGGTATCAGGCGCAGGGCGGCATCGGGGACGATGACCAGCACCTCGGCGTGTGCGATCTGTTCCCGGATCGGAGCGATGAGCCAGTCATGCAAGGCGCGCCCGGTTTCCCGGTATCCAGGTTGAAAGGATTGCAATTGTCTGCGGAAACGTCCCAGACGCGCGCTCAATGCCCGGCCACTGACCGGAACCGCGGTGTACGACAATCCTGCTTCGGTTTCCACCAGAATATCCAACCGGTCCGGCTGAATGATGGGATAAACGACCGCGATGCCGGGCTCGGCGCTCAGGGTGGCCGATTGTCGGGCGCTGCCCACGCAGTCGTCGAGAAAGTAATCCTGCAGTTCGGCGCTCTTGAAAGTTTCAATGACACCGCGAGCATCACGCAGCCGGGCCTCATCATTG
>SMWH01000051.1 GCA_004357005.1 Gammaproteobacteria bacterium | reverse complement strand
GGGCGTCTATGATTGCGTAATGTTTGTTCAGTCGCGATGGGCCGTTCTGGCCGGGCCTAATGGAGATTTGCCTTCTCTGCCCATATGGGAAGGTTCACCGTGTTTCCGGGAGTTCGTTCAGGAATTCTCTTCAGAGCTTGATGTTCAACGAGTTTTAGACGAGATGAAGCGTGGGCACACGCTTGTCGAGGCCGCAGACGGATGCTCCGTCATCATGCATCAAAGGCATTTTACAGCGATGAACCCGACTTCTATATTGCAGGTGATGGCGAATAGCGCGAATCATATTCTGAGAAATTTCGACCACAATTTGGCTGCCGCAGAATCGGAACGATGGTTGCAACGAGAGTCCAGGTATAACGCTCTAACGCAGGAGGATAGAGAACGGTTTCATGCGGAATTGCGCAGTCGCTTCGAAAATATGAAGTTGGAATTGATGAAAGAATTTGAACCGGTTGAATGGCGTGACAACATATCACCGAGGACGGTTGGGTTTGGAATCTATTACTTTGAGCGGGATATGGGACCCCAATGGCTGGAGCAATTGTCATCAAGAATGGGCCCCCTAGGCACCATCAAGCCCCAGAACGGTTCTACTGAGCGTCACGGATGATGACGGGCGATTGCTTGCCGCTGATGGGGCTCATCTCGAAGTCGCGGGTGAATTCAACGGCCAGGCGTACGGTGCCTTCGGTCCACTCCTTCAGCGGGTCCGTGATGGTGGAAACCCAGGCCTTCGAAACATCTGGATCCTCGCTTTCAATCAGGATGCGCCAGAAGTCGGGTGACTCCACGACCACCTGCAGGCGCACAAATTCAGGTTTTGTCACGATAGGCCGCAGCAGGTCCGCGTAGTGCACGATGCGGCCGTTGGGTGCCTTGAGCAGGGGCGTTTCCTTTGATTGCGTAAGGAAAACGCGAGAAAAAGTCCGGCCACAGGGGCACGGCTCTCCAGTCACATAGCCCCTGTCGCCCTGGTGATAGTTGATCAGCATGGTTGCGCGGTTGACTAGGTTCGTGATTACGACGCGCCCGACCTCGCCTTCCGGCAGACCGCGACTGTCATCGTCCACGATGCGCAGCAGGCAGAAATCCTCGTGGATGTGATAGCCGTTGCGTTCTTCGCATTCAAAACCAATCTTCGTGGATTCCGAAGACGCATATCCCATGACCGCCGGAATACCCAGTTCCTTCTCGATACGTTCCCGATGTCCTCGCGCAAATCCCTCAACACTCAGTTTCAGGAGTTTAGGGCGATGGCAGTCAACTCCGCGATCCAGTACTTCCATGAAGAAGCTTGACACGACGCCGGTTACACCGGAGACGACGTCGGGCTTGATCCGGTTGACCTCGGCGAGCTTCTCCTCGAACGGGGCAAAGTTATTGATCCGGGGAATGGGATGGCGCGCCGGCCGCATGGCCAGCCACTCGCCATACATGACGCGCAATCGTTGCTCATTGCTGGCCAGCGGGGCCATGATCAAGGTACGCAGCCCGCGAAATTGGCCTGCCAGCGCCGTTATGATGGGTCGGCTGCGGGTCTGGTAAACCGCATTGGCCAGGAATGTATTGGGTTCGAGATAAACGGTCTTGCGGTGCCCGCTGCTGCCACTGCTCAGGATTTCGATACATTCATCGGGTTTCCACTGGTCTGACAGCATGCTCAGGGGTTCGTCGTGGAGTTGGTGCAGCCCGACTGTGGGCCAGCGTTCCAGATCCGCCGGTGAGCGGATATCTTCCGGGTGCAGTTCGCCCGCTTCCATGCGTTCGTGATACCACGGGACGTGTCGGCATGCCATGTCGACGGTATCGACCAGGCGCTTCGTTGCCAGGCGATCGATGGCTTCGCGGGACCAGAAAGGGACTCTCTGAATCCCCGGTGTTTTCACGGTAAGTTCGGCCCGGATCAACGCACGGCCGAAAAGTGTTCGCGGAGCACGCCGGTGTCTCATAATTATGCTACGCCCGCGTAGTCAATTCCGATTCATCACGATACTATCACCGTTTGTCGTTTCGAAGACGTTGAGTGCCTAGGCAGGATTATCGTTGTCCATGACTGTTTCCGACAAGATGAACATGCTAATGATGGGTCGGTCCTGCGTCTACTTGGACCTGGACAACGGGGTCGAGTCAGCGATGATCGATTGCATTCGTTCCGGTGAGTACCGGGGGTACGGGCCGTTCACCGGGTTGCCTGAGCTGCACGAACTGATCAAGGAAGACCTGCGTATCGATACACCCAGCGAGGTCTGCGTGACGGACGGGGCCGTGCAGGCCCTGCATCACGTGATCGGTTGGTTTTCCAGGCAAGGGTCCAAATACACATTTCTGGATTCGGATCCGGCGTGGATACACAGCCGCAACTTTGCCCGGGACATGAAGACGAAACTCGTGCCGGGCAAGATAACACCTGCGGATATCAGCGAAGGCTGTGTGGTCAATCTGTGCAGCCCCCAGAACCCGGCGGGCCACGTCTACACATCCGAGGAAAAAAGCCAACTCTCGGAACAATGCAGGCAGGTGGGGGCTTGGCTGCTTTGTGACGATGCCTATGTCATGTACGAGCCGGAGTATGGGTCCGACTGGACACATGTATATAATCAGAATCCTGAACGGACGATCGTGGCCTGGAGCGCCAGCAAGATTGGCCTGGCCGGCGTACGGGTTGGGGCGTTTGTTTGCCACCCGGATCTCATGGAGTCACTGGTGTTCGGCAGGGCGAACGCCCTGGGCAGTTCAATATTGGGGCAGAGAGCAGCGATTGCGGCGCTGAAATCAAAGGACAAGTGGTTATCCGCACTGCGAAGTCAGGTGCAGGAGAATATCCAATACTTGGTCGGGCGGTTGGGGCCGCTGGGCGTTACGATTACGGGACACTCGAACTCGGTCAATGTAAGCTTGCCGGCACACCGCCGTGCCGTGGACATCGCGGCACAGCTGGAAGTCCGCAGGTTCGAAGTAGCCGATGGTACGAAGTTCTACGGCATGGAAGGCTACGATGCGAACTATTTGCGTGTTGCGGTAAGTGTACCCCGGTCCTGGCTGGAGCGATTTTGCACCCTGTTTGAGGAGTTAGTTAGTGAATAGGTATTGGTGTTTCCCCGCGGGTGAGACTTTTCTGCATAAGAGCCCGGAAGGGGAACCTTATCAATACACGGTGACGTCATCCCCCATCGACGTTCAGGCGGGCGATTCCGCCTGGTACATCGAGGGTGATACTGTGCATGTCAGCAGAGGCCCAGTTGCCATCGATGCGAGCCATTGTGTCGTGATCCGCGGTTACGCGCCCGCGAACCGGTCGGCAAGCCTGCAGGGCGGCACCAACCTGCCCTACATCAACGGTACCAGCAGCGAGACCTTGATAGCGCCACAGCGGCCGGGCGATCCCACCGCGCAACTGCTGTTCATGCCCGCTCACACCAGCGAGCAGCAACACCACATTCACAGTACGACGCGGGTGGTCAGGATGCTGGAAGGGCAGTGCACAGTGATCATCGGCACGCCGGGGAAACACGACTCGCTTCCACTCAAGGTCGGTGACACGATTGTTGTTTCAAGAATGACGCCCCACCATTTTGTGACGGATGACGACTATTTCCTCTGCATGCCCATTCATGTCTGGTCGTCGGTACCCAGTGAATCACAACATCCAATGGAATTTGGGACGCATACCGCGTAGCCAAATCGGGAGCAGTCCCTATTGCTTCTCGCGGATGATGACGGGCGATTGCTTGCCGCTGATGGGGCTCATCTCGAAGTCGCGGGTGAATTCAACGTCCAGGCGTACGGTGCCTTCGGTCCACTCCTTCAGCGGGTCCGTGATCGTGTCAATCCAGGCCTTTGAGACCTCGGGGTCTTTGCTTTCAATCAGCAAACGCCAGTGGTCGGGCGATTCAACGACTACCTGAAGGCGCACGAATTCGGGAGCGGCCACGATGGGCCGGAGCAGGTCTGCGTGATGGACGACCCGGCCGTTGGGCGCTTCCAACAACGGCGTCTCTTTGGTCGAGCTCAGGAATATCCGGGGGAAAGTGCGGCCACACGGGCAGGGCTCGTGCGTGATGCAGCCTTTGTCGCCCTGGTCGTAGTTGATCAGCATGGTGGCGCGATTGATCAGGTTGGTAACGATCACGCGTCCGGTTTTGCCGTCCGCCAGATCGTGGTTGTCGTCGTCCACGATGCGCACGACGCAGAAATCCTCGTGGATGTGATAGCCGTTGCGTTCTTCGCATTCGAACCCGAGCTTGGGCACCTCCACCGATGCATAGGCAACCAAAGCCGGAATCCCCAGTTCTTTTTCTATGCGTTCCCGATGTTCCCGTGGGAAGCCCTCCACACTGACGTTCAATAGTCTGGGTCGGTGGCAGTCGACCCCGTGGTCCAGTACTCCCATGAAAAAATTCGACACGACACCGGTGACACCGCCGATCACGTCCGGTTTGACGCGGTTTATTTCTGCGAGTTTCTCTTCAAAGCTCGCAAAGACATTGACACGGGCGATCATCGAATGGCGAGACGGTCGAAGGGCCAGCCAATCGCCATACATGAGGCGCAGCCGTTGCTGGTTGCTGACCAACGGGGCCATTGTCAGCCTTCGCTTTAGCGGGGCATGCCCGACAACGTTATTTGCGATCTGTGCGTGACGGCCTTGCCCGAGGGCGTTGGCCAGGAACGCGTTCGGCTCCAGATAAATGGTCTTGCGGTGCCCGCTGCTGCCGCTGCTGAGGATCTCGATGCACTCTTCTCGCTTCCACTGATCCGACAACATGCTCAGCGGTTCGTGGTGGAGTTGATGAAGCCCGACTGTCGGCCAGTCTTCGAGGTCCGAAGCCGACTGGATGCTGTCCGGGTTGAGTGCGCCTTCCGCGACCCGATCCCGGTACCAGGGAACGTGCTTGCAAGCGGTTTGCACTGTGTCGCGTAGTCTTCGGTCGACCAGACGATCGATGGCATCGCGTGACCAGAACGGGATTCGCCGAATGCGCGGGGTGCCGGCGATCAGTTCTGCCTTGATCAGGGCCCGTCCGAAGACGGTACGTGGGCGACGTCGATGTCTCAACACTCGCTGTCCCTCAGGTAGGGCGGTTGATCTGAACAGCGGATAATGACGGGGAGCTGTTTGCCGCCCGCGCTGTATTCGAATGGCGTGTTCATGTTCAGTTCAACGTGTATCTCATCCCCGGTCATTCGTTCAATACGTTCTGCGATTTCGTCGTGCCAGGTATGGTGCGTATTGTCTTCTGTATGGATCAGAACCCGCCACCGGTCAGGAGACTCGACGATAATCTGCATGGCCTCGAATCCGGGCCCGTCGATGACCTGCCGGAGCACTTCGCCATAGTGGAGCACTTGCCGGGTTGGCGTGCGCAACATCGGGGTCTCGCGTGTCTCTTCCAGCCACAGCCGCTTGAACCGCCGCCCACAGGGGCACGGCGCCGTGCTGAGCCGACCCCGGTCCCCCTGGTCGTAGTTGATCAACACGGTGGCGTGATTGACGAGATTGGTCACGATGACCCGTCCTGTTTCGCCTTCCGGGAGTTCTTGCCCGTCGTCATCGACGATGCGCACGGCACACACGTCCTCATGGATGTGGTACCCGTCACCGACTTCGCATTGAAAACCTATCTTCAGGGACTCCACGGATGCGTAACTGAGGCGAACCAGAATCCCGCAATCGTTCTCCAGGCGCTGCCGTAACCGGGGACTGATCCCCTCGGCGGTGCCCTTGATCAGTTTCGGGCGGTGGACATCCGCGCCCCGGTCGTGTGCTTCCAGGAAAAAATCCGCCACGGCCCCGGCGACGCCGGCCACTACATGGGGCTTGATCGTGTTGATCACTTCCAGCTTTTCTTCGAAAGGCGAAAAAACCTCGAGCTGGCCACCCTGCACCGGACTCCTGGGCGTGCCGAACGCGTCTGCGTACATTTGCCCCAGTTCATCCAGCGTCCCATCGCCCACGATGATGGCCACGCTCCGAAGTCTGAATAGTGCTCCCGTCAGTTTGAAGATGACCCATTTGCCGAGGGTCCCGTAAACCGCGTTATGGATTAACGATTTGTGATCAACGTAAACGCTTTTCCGGCCACCCGTGCTGCCGCTGCTCAAAAATCGGACGCAGTGCGCCAGGTCTGCTTGCTCCGAGACCAGGCGCTCGGGTTCGTCGCGCAAGGCGTCTGGAGGAACGATGGGCCATCCGGCCAGGTCCACGGTGCCGCGCAGTTCGGTGATGTGCATTTCGCCGCGCGCCAGGCGGTCGCGGTAGAACGGAACATGCTGTGCGGCAATCCGGGCGAGATGTCGCAATCGGCGATCAGCCCGGCGGCGGATGGCGGCCTTCGGCCAGAAGGGCACCGTCGCCTCCCAGGAACCATTAACCCTGGCCCGCATGCGTCGCGCTGTTTGGGTGAAGCGGTTGTTCAAGGAATTTTTCGGATTTCGAAAGCTCGGGAGCGGTGGCAACGGGTCAAGATATCACGCGAAAGGGTGGCGAAAAAAAGGCCCTCGGTCGGGAGGGCCTGGTTTGCGTGACGCGGGTTACTCCGATGGAGCGCCCATCCAGGGCGCGACCTGTTCGGAGACCTGGGCACGGTCGCCGACGACGACCAGGGTCATGTCGTCTTCGCGCATATACTTCTTCGCCATCTCCGAGACCTTCTCCGGGGTAACGGCAAAGACGTTACCCACGTAGTTCGTCAGATAGCTGTCCGGGAGTTCGTGCAGATCGAGGTAGCTCAGCACGTTGATGATGCCGCCCCGGGTGGAGTTCTGGAGTACGAAAACACCGGCGCGGTAATTCTTTACACCGTCCAGTTCTTCCGCAGGTGGCGGGTTGTTCTGCAGGTTGTCCACCTCGTACATGATTTCCTTAATGGCCGGACCCGTGACATCCGTGGTGAGGTTGGCGATCTGTACCCAGTAGCCATCCTTGTAGCGAACCGACACCCGGCTGCGCGGCGAGTAGGTATAGCCCTTGTCCTCACGGATGTTCGCCGTGATGCGTGAGGAGAAGAAACCGCCCAGCAGCGTGTTGGTCACCTGCAAGGGGATCCAGTCCTTGCTGCTGGGGTCGATCGTGGGAAGACCCAGGTAGATGTTGGACTGGGAGGCCTCGGGACGGTCAATAATATCGACCACCACTTTACCCTCCGCGGGTTCCGGGATATTGATCAGCACGCCGGGTCCGGCCGCCCAGTCATTGAAGGCTTCGTCGATGGCGGCGCCGGTGGCGGTGGGATCGAACATTCCGGCCACATACACGTGCGTGCGTTTGGCGCCAAAGTTGTCGTTGTAAAACCGACGCACGTCTTCGGTTGTGTAGCTGGCGAGTTGCTCCTCGGTGGGAAATGTTCGCCCGTAGGGGTGATCCCCGTACAACGCACTGCGAAAACCTGCCAGCGCCATCTGTTGCGGATCGTTACTGGCCACGCTGAGTTGGCGTTGGCGATCGCGTTTCAGGCGCTC
>SMWH01000050.1 GCA_004357005.1 Gammaproteobacteria bacterium | reverse complement strand
TGGGACTCAAAGTCCACGCGGATCAACTGAGCGACATGGGCGCCGGCGCCCTGGCGGGTGAGATGAAGGCGGTGTCCGCGGAACACCTGGAATTCGCCAACGCCGACAGCATCAAGGCCATGGCAGAACTCGGTACCGTCGCCGTCAGCCTGCCCATCGCCAACCTGTACCTGGGACAACAGGCCTTTCCCGCGAGAGCGTTCATTGATGCGGGCGTCCCCGTGGCGGTGGCCACGGATTTCAACCCGGGGAGTTCCCCCAGTTATCACCTGCCTTTTGCCATGACCCTGGCCTGCGTCATGCAGAAGATGACTCCCGCGGAGGCATTGAAAGGCGCAACCGTGATTGCCGCCAGGGCCGTGGGCATGGAGGATTCCGTGGGCTCGCTGGAGCCGGGGATGAAAGCCGACTTTGCCGTCATCGACGCACCGGATGTGAACCACTGGCTCTACCATCTCCGCGCGGATGCCTGTGTGTTGACGGTGGTCGACGGCAACTATGTGGCGGACAGTCTCGCGAAGTCAGCGGGAGGTGAATGACTCCCCCGCCGGGGCAACCCTCTCGGCAGCCGCGGGGAATGCTATCTCCCCGCCGCGCCTTCCTGGCCAAGCATGTAGATCTGCCACAGTTCTTTGCGGTCCAGGCGCAGCAAGGGCGCTATGGCCATCCGCCCGGTTTTGCCGATGCTCTTTTCGAGGTATTTCAGTTCCTTGAGCTTGGCCTGGGTACGTTCACCCACGGAAACGTCGAAACCGTTCTCCCGAGCCAGCAGGATCCCCTTGGCGCGAATCGCGAGTTCTTTGTGAATACGCAGATAGCAGAGCATGTCAGCCACCACCATGCCGTCGAAACGTCTCTGGACCCAGTTGAGGTACTCGCCAACGTGTGACTCGGACAAGCCGCCGGAATTGATCAGTTCCAGGAGTTCCGTATCGGCATCAAAACCCATCCCCAGCCAGTTCTGCACGGCCCGCTCGCTTTGCTGGAACACGACATGGATCAAGGCGGGCAGCAGCACCAAAATACCGAGGGTGGAAATAATGGGTGACCCAAAAAAGTGGTTGTAGGCCGAATGCACGACCACGGCGATCAGGTACCCCGGCGCAAACTCCTTCAACCCGGTTTTTCCGCTGCTTTCCACCATCGCCGTTGACACGATAGCGAAGATCGCCGTGGCGCCACCGTGCATGAGAGCGGTCCCGAATCCGCGCACGATCCATACCGCGATGTGCGCATCCGCCAGCAATCGCAAATAGTGCAGGTTCTCCACCACGGCGAAACCGGTTCCGACCGCGAATCCAAAAATCGCCGCACCCACCAGGAATGCGCACCGATTGGTCACGATCAGGTAGACGATGACAAAGCCTTTGAGCGCTTCCTCCACGAACGGCCCCACATACCGTGAATATGTGACGGTCTGTATATCCAGCAGCTGCAGGAACATGGAGTTGAAGCCGTAGCTGGCCAGCGCCGTGATCGCGCCGAAAATCATCGTGAGAATGATGGCGCGCGGGGTGTGCAGCTTGTAGCTGTCCATGTAGCGCAGCGCCAGCAAGAAGCACAGCACGGGCAACAGCCCTACCATGCTGCTGGTGACCAGTTCCGTCATGGGGTGCAATCTTACCGGACTGGGGACAGTATTAATTCGGGGACAGTTCCCTCAAAAGGGGACAGTGCCCCTTAATTCCGTTCAGAACCTTGACCCGATGGGTAACCAGATCAGGAATTAAGGGAACTGTCCCCCCATTAGTTCCCTCATAAATGGGGGAACTGTCCCCGAATTAGAGGATCTTGAGGGAGAACATCCACTCGTCGCCGATCTTGGTGCTGTCTTCAAACCCGGCGGCGTACCCGATGGAGAAAGTCATGGGCAAACGGTGCACGATGGTGAAACGAAAATCGATCTGCCCACCGATGTTGTAGACGGTCCGCTCGATCCTGCTGTCGTCAAAGTCGGTCGCGAGCACCGTGGCGAACAGTGCCGGCCTGGCCCAGGTCAGAAAGGCGCTGGGTTTGCCGACCTCGCGGAAAATGATCGGCGGGATGTTCCATTCGAGCATGCTCCTGAAGAAGGTCTGGCCGAACAGTTCGTCGATCTCGAACCCGGGCATGGAGTACCACTCGCGGTAGCGCTTGATCTCGCGCCTGTCCACGTAGTTGTTCTGGAAGCTGCCAAAGAAATAATTGGCGAAAGGATCGTCCAGATTGCCGTCGGCCCAGCCCGCCGAGCTTCTCAACCACAGCGATGAATGCTTCCAGATGAAGGGGACCCCGAAATCAAACCCACCCCGGATCTTGGGAACGGTTTCGTCATCGGTCACCGTCGCCCCCGCGGTCAGGTTCCAGCGAAAGCCTTTTTCCTCATCCACGTGGCCGATCGAGTGACGCATGTGCTTGTAACTCAATTCGCCCTGGAAGGAAAAGAAATCCTCAACATCGATATTCACGTTCTGGTTGCCCGGGAGCCGCTCGAGCCCGTCGAAATATCCCGCATCGAAGGCGATATCCATGCGCCGGGGCAGATCGAAGATCAGCGGCCGGACGTATTCCACGAGGTAGGCGCGGCCTTTGCGGCTGCGCTCGACGGGGCCGAACAGATCGTAAAAATCAGCGCCGTTGTAGAAAAACTGTAGGGTCCACCACATATAGGAATACTTGAGATTCAGATGCCCCCGCTCGTTGCCCGGCAGATCGCTGTCGTCGTTGAAACCGAAGGCCAGATCCAGGTTGGCGAGCCCCAGGGAGTCACCGAAGTTCATGGCATAGGCAAATACGATCGCGTCCTTGTAGCCCATGATCACGGGGTAGGCGTTCTTGAGCCCCATGTTCTTCCAGGGGACGAAAACACCCTCCCGTTTTTCCATGCCCTCGAAATCGATTTTCCGGGGCGAACCCACGGCCCATTCCTTGACGACGGGGTGTTTCTTGACGATCTCGTTGCCGAGAAACCTGACGGCGCTTACGTCTTCCAGGGGTACCGGGTCGATCATTGCCGGAACGAAGCCCTGACCCGTGAAGTTGAAAACGATCAAACGGCCGTCTTCCAGGGGGATGGGGCGGAAGAAGCCGGTCACCGCATTGGACACGCCCTCCACGTCGCCGGTGGCGATCTCATAGCGGAAGATGTTGGACACGCCGGTGTAATAGGAACTGCCGAACAGATAACGGTTGTCCGGCGAGAACACGAAGCCTTCCGGTACCGCGAGCCCGAAGTTGTACTCGCCCATGGGTTCGATGTTGCCCGCCAGCAGATCCTCGATGCGCCAGATCTTGAGGAACTGGTCGCCATTCACTTCGCCCATGGAGGCGGACAACATGGTGCCGTCCGGCGAGACGTCCAGGTCATAGAGAATCTGGCCGTAGTTCCAGGAATGCACCTGGCTCCATTCGGTATGGGGGTGCGGCATGCGCACCAGGGTGGCGAGACCGTTGAGGTGCCGGACGCCCCACAGGGACTTGTCGGCGCGGTTGAAGGCCAGATCGCCGATGCGGGCGTCCTTGAGCAGCATCCTCGCGTCACCACTGACCGTATCCAGGGCCATCACGTCCCGGAAACGGTAGTTGTCCGTCGTATAGAAGGCTGTCTTTGAATCCGGGTCGTAGGCCAGCGACGTCACCCGGTACAGCATGGGCCCCTTGATGTCCTGGAGCTTGCGGATGCTGCCGTCATCGATGCTCAGCGCGCCTACGTGGGCCACCACGCCCGGGTAACGGAATGCTCCGATCAGCGTGCGGTTATCCGGATCCACATAGGCTTTCGATACGGAGCCCAGGGCGGTGTCGGTGAGATTCTCGTAGGACGTCGTGGGGACCTCGTTGATCCTTTCCAGGTTTGCACGCTGGAACTCATGCTCCCAGGCGATCCATTCGTCCCAGGCCACTTCCAGGTCCTTTCCAAAGACATGCTTGAAGTTCTGCGCGTAGTAACGCTTGCTGTCCTCACCGCGCCTCAGCCATTCCACGAGTTTTTCGGGCGAGTGCTCCAGCGCCATATAACTCATGAAACGGGTGCCATAGAGATAGGCGTTGACGCCGGCCTGGAAATCGATGCGGGTGCCCTCGGAGACCAACCCCAGGTTGCTGTAGAAATGGGCGTCGTCCCGGACCATGGCCCGGAACACCATTTCATCGAAAGCGCCCTGGGCACGTCCCAGCCCCGCCCCCATCCAGGTCTCCATGAACACGGCACTGCCTTCCAGATACCAGCGGGGCACGGCGGTGCGCGGTGCCGTCCAGTAGGACCAGAGGATCGATTCGGGGTGATCCTGATCCGGCGCGACCTTGCCGAACAGGTTTTCACGCCAGACGGCGTCCTGCCGGTTCCATACGTCCATGGTGGCCACGTGCACGAGCTCGTGGTTCATCAGCATAAAGATGCGTTCGCTGGCGGTGAAGGTCTCGAAGGTACGCGACAGGGGCGCGATGTCGATGAGCATCGCATTGGTCGGCGACGCCCCGGCCGCGGCGTTTCCGTAGTCGGAAAAGTCCTGCAGCAGCATGGTAGTCCGCTCCCAGGGCTCCCAATCGAACATCTGGCGCTGGAAGATCATGGAGTTGTGAAAACTCCTGACCACATGCGGGACCAGATAGGTCTGGAGGGGATGGAAATAGAGCAACCGGAGCTCGTCGGTCTCCAGGTAACTCAGTGCGGGACCTTCCGCCGAAACGCTCGCCGTGACCAGTACAGTCAGAAGGCCGGCGAGGCAGATTCTCTTGAATACGCCCACAAAGTCCCCCTTCAGGCGTTGGCCAAACGTGAGGGTGAATGGTACCGCACAACGCCTCCGTGGAATGAATTGTCCGGTCGTTTCCAGCCGGGCCATTGTAAAAAAAAGCACCCCTTCCGGGGAGGGAACAAAAAAAGGGCCGCCCCCGAAAGGGGGGCGGCCCTGAGATGGCTAAACACCGCCGTGGCGTTTAGCGGTTCTCGATGCCTCTGGCCTGCATGGCGTGGGCTTCAAGGGCCCGTGCGAAGTTCGCGTTCGCCATCACGTTGACCATGCCAGGATCGGCTGCCATCGCCTGCCAGGCGCGCGGGTACTGAGCCAGCGCCTGCAGTGCCTGCGGGTTCTGGGCGAAGGCCTCGAAGGCCTGTGGCTGCATGGCCAGCGCCTGCATGGCCTGCGGGTACTGCGCGAAAGCCTGCAGCGCCTGTGGGCTCTGGGCGAAGGCCTCGAAAGCCCGCGGATACTGCGCGAAGGCCTGCCACGCCTGCGGAGCCTGGGCGAAGGCGGACAAAGCCTGCGGGTGCTGGGCAAAGGCCTGGAGCGCCTGCGGGCTCTGGGCAAAGGCCTGCATGGCCTGCGGGAACTGCGCGAAGGCCTGGAGCGCCTGCGGGCTTTGGGCAAAGGCCTGCATGGCCTGCGGGTACTGCGCGAAGGCCTGGAACGCCTGCGGGCTGATGGCAAAGGCCTGGAGCGCCTGCGGGTACTGGGCGAAGGCCTGCATGGCCTGCGGGTTCATCGCGAAGGCCTGCATGGCCTGCGGGAACTGCGCGAAGGCCTGAAGCGCCTGCGGGTTCTGGGCAAAGGCCTGGATCGCCTGGGGATGCATGGCGAAGGCCTGGATGCCCTTCGGGCTCATGGCAAAGGCCTGGAGCGCCTGCGGGTGCTGGGCAAAGGCCTGGATCGCCTGGGGATGCATGGCAAAGGCCTGCAGACCCTTCGGGCTCATGGCAAAGGCCTGGAGCGCCTGGGGGTACTGGGCAAAGGCCTGGAGCGCCTGCGGGTTCTGGGCCAGCGCCTGGAGGGCATTCGCCTCGAGACCCAGGGCCTGGAGCGCGTTGGCATCCTGGAAGGCCTGCGGGTTGTTAGCGAAAGCCTGCAGCGCCTGCGGATTCTGGGCCAGCGCCTGGAGCGCCTGCGGACTCTGGGCAAAAGCCTGGAGCGCCTGCGGGTGCTGGGCAAAGGCCTGGATCGCCTGCGGATGCATGGCGAAAGCCTGCAGCGCCTGGGGATGCTGGGCAAAGGCCTGCATGCCCTGAGGGCTCATGGCGAAGGCC
>SMWH01000049.1 GCA_004357005.1 Gammaproteobacteria bacterium | reverse complement strand
TCCTCACAGATCGCTACTCTCGCCCCGTAAGCGGCGCTCATTCGCGCCGCCCGAACGCCGCCGCTCCCGGCCCCGATGACAAAAAGATCGTAGTCGTAGTCCGGCATGATGCGATCCCGCGGCGAATATAGCATGTGACTATAGACAAGCCGGGCAGGGTCCACCTAGCATATCGCGCCGTATGAGTACTCATTTGCAGCCATTGGTGACCGCGACGGACCTGGAGTTCTTTCGGGACGATATCAGCGTGTTCGGCCGGCTCAGTTTTGAACTCGAGGCCGGAAGCATGGTCCTGGTGGAAGGCGCCAACGGCTCCGGCAAGACAACGCTGCTGCGGATGTTGGCCGGATTCATCCAGCCCGGGGCCGGTCAAATGGAGTGGGATCCCGAGTTCGAACACAACCTGCAAACTGCCTATCTCGGTCACTACCTGGGAATCAAGGATGAACTGACGGCCCTGGAAAACCTCGTGTTCCTCCAGCGCCTGGCCGGCTACAGGACCGGCCCGGATTGCAAGGCCGTGTTGAAAGACCTGGAACTGGGGGACTTTGAAGATGCCACGGCGGGACAATTGTCAGCCGGACAACGCAAACGCGTAGCGTTGGGCGGCTTACTTGCCGCCCCACGTCAACTCTGGCTGCTGGATGAACCTTTTGCCGCTCTCGACCGGGCAGGCATCGCCCAGGTCGAGCGCCTGATCTCTGAACACCTGGATAACTCCGGTTCCGTCGTCATGAGCACCCACGGCGCGCTGGGCGTGCACCTGGAACGTTTGCAGCACATTAATCTGTCATGAGCCCACAGTCCGCGTTTGCCCCACTGCCGGCGATCATTCGCCGGGACCTGTTGCTGGCCATGCGCCGGCGCGGTGAAAGCCTGACACCCCTGCTGTTCCTGCTCATGGTGGTCAGTCTTTTTCCCCTGGGTCTCGGACCAGACCCTGTGAAGCTCGGCGCATCAGCCGCCGCCATCGTCTGGGTAGCAGCTCTGTTGTCCGTATTGCTCTCGCTTGAACGCCTGTTTCGATCCGATTTCGATGACGGCAGTCTCGAGCAGTTTGCCCTGAGTCCCTGCCCGCTCCCGGCGCTGGTGCTGTCCAAGGTTGTCGCCCACTGGCTCGTGTCGGGATTGCCGGTGGTTCTCGCGGGTCCGATTCTGGCCATGATGCTCAACCTCCCGGGGCATGTGGCCTGGACTTTGCTACACTCCCTCGCCCTGGGAACACCCATCCTCAGCCTCGTGGGTTCCATCGGGGTCGGTTTGACGGTGGGCCTGCGTCGTGGGGGTATTCTGGTATCACTCCTGGTCCTGCCGCTTTACGTGCCGATCCTGATCTTCGGGGCGGGTGCGGTCCAGGCGGCCAGTGGCGGTCTGCCGAGCGATGCGCACCTGCTGTTGCTGGGAGCACAACTTGCTTTGGCGTTGGTGCTGGCCCCGATTGCCACGGCCGCAGCGCTTAGAATCAGCATGTCGTGAGGAAACAATGAACAGGATCGTTCAGTTTTTCCACAAAACGGTATCGCCGGAGTATTTCTACTGGCTGTCGGGCAAGCTCATTCCCTGGTTTATCGGGATCTTCGTCGTAGTGCTGGCTTTCGGGGTGTGGGGCGCGTTTACGGCGCCCACTGACTACCAGCAAGGCGAGAGCTACCGGATTATCTTCGTACATGTGCCTGCCGCGTATATGTCCATGCTTATCTATGTGTGTATGGCCGTGGCCGGTTTCATTGGTCTGGTCTGGCACATCAAGTTGGCGGAAATTACCGCAGTTGCCTCCGCGCCCATCGGCGCAGCGTTCACGGCCCTGGCCCTTGCCACGGGGTCGCTGTGGGGCAAACCCATGTGGGGAACTTACTGGGTCTGGGATGCCCGTCTCACCTCGGAATTGATACTTCTATTCTTATATATAGGGGTGATCGCGCTGTACAACGCCATCGACGATCACCGCAAGGCAGCCCGCGCGGTCGCCATCCTGGCGCTGGTGGGCGTGGTCAATATCCCCATCATTCACTTTTCCGTGGAATGGTGGAGTACCCTGCACCAGCCCGCGACCCTGTCCAAGCTGGACCAACCCTCCATGCACCCGGACATGCTCAGGCCTTTGCTGATCATGATCGTCGCCTGTACGATCTATTTTCCGGGCATCCTGTTCATGCGCATACGTGCGATGCTGTTGAGGCAGGAGCGCCGCAGCCGCTGGGTCGCACGCCTGCTCGGGGAGGAAGGCACGTGAGCTTTTCGGAATTCCTTTACATGGGAGGCTACGGATTCTACGTATGGTCCTCATGGGGGCTGTTTTTTCTCGTCGTGTTCGGTAACCTCATATATACGCAAAGTTTCTATCGCCGCACACTTCGCGAAACCCGCAACTTCCTGAAAAGGAGCAGAAACAAATCGTGAGACCGGCGCGCAAACAACGTCTCTGGATGGCCGCGTTCATCGTGGCAGGCGTAGCGGTCGCCGCTGCCTTGACCATGACCGCGTTCCAGAAAAACCTCCTGTTTTTCTTCAGCCCCAGCGACGTCATGGCAGGTGAGGCCCCGGAAAACCAGAGTTTTCGTCTGGGCGGTCTCGTAACGGCGGGCAGTCTCAAGCACCTGGAAGACGGGCTGACCGTGGAATTCATCGTGACGGATTTTGGACACTCCATTACCGTGCGTTACTCGGGGATCCTGCCGGACCTGTTCCGCGAGGGTCAGGGTGTTGTAACGCAGGGACAGCTCGGCGCCGATGGCATTTTCGCCGCCGATGAGGTGCTCGCCAAACACGACGAGACCTACATGCCTCCCGAGGTGGCCGACGCGCTGGAACGCTCCGGTCACCCCATCGACGAAGACAAGAGCCAATGATCCCCGAACTCGGCCATTTCGCGCTGATCCTGGCATTGCTGGTCGCGGCCGTGCAGGGAGTCGTTCCCCTCTTCGGCGCGCACACACGCGACGCCGCATGGATGGCCGTCGCGCGACCGGCTGCCTATACCCAACTGTTTCTCGTGCTTTTCGCTTTTGTCGCGTTGAGTCATGCTTTTGCGACCCAGGATTTCTCGGTCGTGTACGTGGCAAACAACTCCAACAGTCAGCTGCCCATGATGTACAGGCTGTCGGCGGTGTGGGGTTCCCACGAAGGCTCGCTCCTCCTGTGGACGCTGATTCTGTCTTTATGGACAGCTGCGGTGGCCCGTTTCAGCAAGTCGCTGCCTGAAGCTTTTGCCGCCCGGGTGATCGCGGTGATGGGACTGGTGGCCGTGGGCTTCATGTTGTTCATGCTGTTTACCTCAAACCCCTTCGAACGACACATACCTGCTTTGATCGAAGGGCGTGATCTGAACCCCCTCCTCCAGGATCCGGGGCTGATTATTCATCCACCCATGCTCTACATAGGCTATGTGGGTTTTGCCGTGCCCTTTGCCTTTGCCATCGCCGCGCTGCTGAGCGGACAACTCGACGCGGGCTGGGCCCGCTGGTCGCGACCCTGGACACTCGTGTCCTGGTCTTTTCTGACTCTGGGCATCGCCTTGGGCAGTTGGTGGGCGTATTACGAACTGGGCTGGGGCGGCTGGTGGTTCTGGGATCCGGTGGAAAACGCCTCGTTTATGCCATGGCTGGCGGGAACCGCGTTGATTCATTCCCAGGCGGTCACGGAGAAGCGCGGGGCTTTCCGGAGCTGGACCGTGCTGTTGTCCATCACGGCTTTTGCCCTGAGCCTGCTGGGTACCTTCCTGGTGCGTTCCGGTGTGCTCACATCGGTACACGCCTTCGCCAACGATCCGGCCCGGGGACTGTTCATTCTGGTGTATCTGCTGACCGTGATCGGTGGCGCGCTGACCCTCTACGCCTGGCGCGCGCCAAGGGTGGCCAGCCCTATCGCGACGACGCCCATGTCCCGGGAAACATTTCTGCTCATCAACAATCTTTTCTTTGCGGTGGCCGCGGCCACGGTGTTGCTTGGAACCCTTTATCCACTCGTCATTGATGCGCTGGGTCTGGGCAAGATTTCGGTGGGCCCGCCCTATTTCGGTTTCATGTTCGCCATTCTCATGGCGCCCGTTGTGGCACTGATGCCTGCCGCGCCCTACGTGCGTTGGAAAACCGATGAACCCGGCCGCGTGGCGGAGAGCTTGTGGAAACCACTGGCCATCGCTGTCGCCATTGCAGCGCTCCTGTTGCCCCTGTACTGGTCCGGCCTGAGTCTCTTTCTGCTCGGTGGCGTTCTGGGTGGCTGCTGGGTCATTGTCGGGACCTTGTGGTATGTGGTCCGCCGTTTCCGCACGCGGCCACCGGGGCGTTTCAGACTGCTGCCAGCCGGAGAGATGGGAATGATACTGGCTCATTTCGGCGTGGGGATATTCGTTCTTGGCGTGACGATCACCAACACTTTCAGCGTGGAACAGGACATCCGGCTTACCCCCGGCGAAGAATACGAACTGGCTGGCCATGTGTTCCGTTTCGAGACGGTGGAAACTCTGGACGGACCCAACTACACGGCGACGCAGGGAACCTTCCTCGTATCACGGGGCGACGACACCGTCGCCATGCTTTATCCGCAAAAACGCCGCTACCCCCAGGGCAATCAGATGATGACTGAGGCCGCCATCGAAGCAGGATTTACACGCGATATTTATGTGTCACTGGGGGAACCGCTGAGCGACGGCGCATGGTCTGTTCGCATCTACTACAAACCGTTCATACGCTGGATCTGGCTCGGTGCCTTGTTCATGATGGCCGGCGGTTTTGTTGCTGCCTTTGACAAACGGTATCGCCGCACCCGCGCCGCAGCCGCCGAGCACGCCGCGCCCCGCGTCGTCGAACAAGGCACCGCACCCCAGGGTGCCTGAGCATGTGGCGTTTTCTGCTTCCGGTGATGGTTTTTCTGGCGATCGCCGGTTTTCTCTATGCCGGACTTGATCTCAACCCGCAACTGATTCCTTCACCGCTGATCAACAAGCCTGCACCGGATTTTGACCTGCCCACCGTCAACGATCCCGCCCGGCGAATCAGCCGCAAACAGTTACTCGGTCAGGAGTACCTGCTCAACGTATGGGCAAGCTGGTGTGTGGCCTGCCGTGAGGAACACAACGTCATTACGGCCATCGCGCAATCCGGCGAGATCCCCGTATACGGCCTGAACTACAAGGACACCCGGAAGAACGCGACCCGCTGGCTGGCGCAGTTTGGTGATCCCTATGTGGCCAGCGCCCATGACCTCGACGGTCGCACCGGGATCGACTTCGGCGTGTATGGCGCACCGGAAACGTTTCTGGTGGATGCCGCCGGGAACATCCGTTACAAGTTTATCGGTGTCTTGACGCCTGAGGTCATCGAGGATGAAATCTGGCCACTGGTAGCCACACTGCGCAGTACCCCCGCCGCCAAAGCTGAGAAACCCGCGGCTGACAAACCGAGGGCCGAAAAGCCCGTGGTTGAAGAACAGGATCCCGCCGAATAAAAGCGACATGAGCAGTTATCGCGCATTGCCGCTTTTGCTCGCCTTGCTCGCTAGCGCCGCGGCCTGGTCCATCGATCCGTTTCAATTCGACGATCCCGCACACACGGAACGTTACAAGACGCTGATCGAGGAATTTCGTTGCCTCCAATGTCAGAACCAGAACCTGGCAGATTCCGATGCGCCGCTCGCCGTGGACCTGCGCCGGGAAATCGCTGACATGATCCGGTCCGAGCGCAGTGATGACGAGATCCGCGGGTTTCTCGTGCAGCGTTACGGGGATTTCATCCTCTATCGCCCACCGGTCCAACCCACCACGTGGCTGTTGTGGTTCGGCCCGCTGATGCTGCTGCTCGTCAGTTCCGCGACCGTTTTCACCGTGGTAAGGCGACGCTCGCAGCTCGTCGAAGCCCCGTTGACCGAATCGAAGCACGAGGATACTGAACGTTTCCATGGGGACCAGGAATTATGATTTTTTTCTGGTTGCTCGCGGGGCTGTTCGTCGTGGCGATCATGTTTCAGGTGCTGCGGCCGATGTGGTTTGGCCAGAAAGCGGCATCGGATGACCAGATACCCCTTGAGGTTTACCGGGAACGTCTGCAACGGCTGGAACGCGACGTGGACGCCGGGCGGCTCGATCCCAAAGAAGCCGGCGCGGTGCGCGAGCAACTCGGCCGGGAACTGCTGGAACAGATAGAAGATGCCGACCCGCCAGCCGAACCGACACGCCATCGGCCCATGGCGATCATCGTTTCAGCGATTGTTGCCGCCCTCGCCATCGGCATCTATCTGACTCTGGGCAACCCCGCCGCGGTGACCTACACGGAACACGTGACACCCGGGGAACTAACAATGGCTGCACCCGCCGGCGGTGTTCAGGCGCCGTCCCTGGAGAACGCCGTAGCCGGCCTGGAAGCGCGCCTGCAGGAAAACCCGGACGACGTGGAAGACTGGATGCTGCTGGGACGTTCCTACGCGGCCATGGATCGCTGGAGTGAAGCGGTCGGGGCCATGAAAAAGGCGTGGGAACTGGCCCCGGAACGGGCGGAGATCGCCGTGGATTACGCGGAAACCCTGGCGCGTATTCAGGGAGCCCAGCTTCAGGGAGAACCTCGCCGCCTTCTGGAACACGCCCTGGAACTGGACCCGGCCAACACAAAGGCCATGTGGTTGCTCGGCATGGCTCTCTATCAGGCGCAGAAGTTTTCACAAGCCGCCGAGCTCTGGGAAGGGCTGCTGGTTGGGATTCCCGCTGACAATCCGGCTGCCGAAGCCCTGGTCAAACAGATTGCCGACGCGCGGTCCCTGGCAGGCGACCCGGGTGCCACCCGCCCGCCGGCGCCCGCAAACGCCGCCACGCCCTCTGCCACACCC
>SMWH01000048.1 GCA_004357005.1 Gammaproteobacteria bacterium | reverse complement strand
TTCACGCAACGCATTCAACGCCGCGGCGTTGTTACCCTCGATGGCCTCCATCGCGGCGAGTTGATAGTAAAGATCGACCGGGTGATAGCCCCTGGCGAATCGTTCCTCGATCTTCTCCCGCGCCCTGGCCAGCGCGTCCCGGGCCATCTCCGGTTCCGCACGCTCCGGATCTCCGTGCTTCAGATAGAAATTCGCGGCAGCCAGCGCCGGAAACAGGAAAGATTCGTTGACTTCGATGCGCCCGCTGTAGAGGCTTCTGAACTCATCGAAGTATTCCCGGGCGACTTCGATATTGCCGAGCTGCATTTCAACCGCGCCCGCCGCAGCCAACGCGATGGGGTTTTCACGGTCGCCTTCCATCGTCATACGGTCTTCGATGAACGGCGTAATGCTCGCGAAATCATTGCTTGCAAGACGCACGAACACGCTTGCGAATATGGCGTTGCCATCCAGGGGATCCAGATCGATCGCACGGTCCGCCCAGATCCGCGCGTTTTCCAGATCACCGAGGTCCAGGTATGCAGCAGATAGCCCGCCCATGGCGTCTTCGTTCGCCGGGCTGTACGCCAGCGACCGCCGGTACCACTGCACCGCCTCGGCCAGATTGCCGGCGAAATGATGCGTCAGCGCCAGACCGCGCAACCAGGCTCCTACGTTGGGTTCATCGAGGCGCACCATGCGCTCCATGTGCACCCGGGATTGGTCATAACGCCCGCGCTGCAACAGTCCATTGGCCAGGTTGTTATTGATGGGTTTGGACATGGGCTCCAGGGCATAGGCGAGTTGATACTCGCGCACCGAAGCCTCGTCCTGCTCCAGATTCGCCAGAACGATGCCATACCATAAATGCGCCATGGCGTTGTCCGGATCCAGTTCCAGCGCGCGCTGCAATTCCTTTTCGGCTTCCTCATTTTTCGAGTACTGCATGTAGAGCAGCCCTTTCGATGCGTGGGCCTCGGACAGATCCGGATCCAGTTCCATGGCCGTGGCGATGGCTTCTTCCGCTTTCGGCAGGGCTACATAGTTGGTCAGGTTTCCGTAGCTGGTCAGCAATAGGTAGGAATCCGCCAGCCCCGTGTAAGCCGGCACATACTCCGGATCCGCTTCAATAGCCTGTTCGAAATAGCGCACCGCCAGTTCGATATCGTCCGCCGTGCGCTTGTACCAGTGGTGACGCCCCAGCAGATAGGCCTGGTAGGCCTCGATGTTGGATGTGGCGTGATCGTCAAGCGCGTCTCGCTGCGTACCCAGCAGTTCGACCTTCAACGCATCAACGATGGAAGCGGCGATTTCGTCCTGGATGGCAAACACATCGGTGAGCTTGCGGTCGTAAGTCTGTGACCACAGGTGCATGCCATCGGACACACTAACCAGCTGAGCGGTGATGCGGACGTTGTCGCCGCTCTTGCGCACGCTGCCCTCCAGGACCGTCCGTACACCCAGTTCCCGTCCCACGTCCTGGATGCTCTTCCTGGTGCCCTTGTAGGCAAACGACGACGTCCGCGCCGCCACCTGCAGGCCTTCGATGCGAGCCAGAACATTGAGCAGTTCTTCGGAGATGCCGTCGCTGAAGTACTCGTTGTCCGCGTCTGCGCTCATGTTGGTAAACGGAAGCACGGCGATGGACTTGTCGTCGACCTGACGCGCGATCGGCGCCATGGGATCCGGTTCACCGGGCATGTAAAGCAACCAGGCCAGTCCCAGAGCCAGCGCCAGAATGCCGGCCAGCGCCGCGGACTCGAACCAGATCGGCAAATCCGGAGACCGTGCACGCATACCCTTGCTGGCGAACCAGGCAACGATAATCACCATGGGGAATCCCACGATCAGGCCGATCACCAGCGCGCGGATCGTGGCGTCTGGAATACCGAAAGCCGGGAAGGTGATTTCCGAGAGTTGGAGCAGAACCCATGCCACCGCGACATAGAAGAACGCCACGCGCAGGATGCGACGTCGCTTCAACTCGCCCAGAAAAGCGTCAAAGTGGGTGATCAGGCTCATAACATAGACCGTGCGGAATCCCTCGAAAATTATGGCATACACCAGACATTACGGGGCGCCAACGTCTTTTCCTTGTGACAAAAGACACCCCTGTCCATGCATCGTTCAATTCATTTGGATGACTTTGGGGCTGGAAAGGTTGCCTGTAAGCCTAACGCTGGACCGGGCCGGATGTTATGGGCGCTGACCGGCTTTTTTCCGGCTGAGCCCGCGCGCCACATGGGCCGCGGCCTGGCGTGCCGCGGCATCACACGGATCTCCGGCGCCTCGCCGGGCGAGATAGGTGGCAAAAAACAGGTCTCCGGCCCCGGTGGGGTCACCCGGGACCGGCTGCGCCGGGGCATGACTGACAGTCCCGTGATGCCAGGTCCAGGCGCCCGCCAGGCCGGAGGTCATGACGACCTCCCGGCCGCGCATTCGCTCCGCCATTGCCTCCGCCAGGGCTTGCATCAGCGAGTTGGTCGGGATCGTGGTTTCATCCAGCAAGGTGCGGGCTTCGTCTTCGCTTGCCTTCAGCACATCGGTGACCGCCAGCCACTGGTCCAGATCCTGACTGCGAGCCGGCACCAGGCGACAACCGCTTTGTTGCCGCACCAGTCCCTGTACATCCAGCGCCACGCGAACCGAAGGGTGCTCGCGGATCACGCCGATGCAATCGATACCCAGGTCATGTTCGTGCACCGGACCCAGGTACAGGAGCTTCACCTTATCCCCGCGGTTTCCCGCCGGGTTCTCAAGCCGGTCGCCGAGGGCCGCTCTCAGTGATTCCGCCCGGACCGGTTCGGCCAGGGTTTCCACATCGAGGGTCCGCTTGTCGGTATTCTCCGGGTCATATCTCAGAACCATCGTTGTCGTGCGACCGGCGGATTCCCAGACGACATGGACACCGGCTGCGATGAGGGGATTCAACAATGCGCGGTCGCCGGGGGCAGTACGCGTCACCACCGTGACCGGCACACCAAGCGCCACGAGCGCTCGACCCGCGTGCCATACGACACCACCGCTAAGCTCGGTCTGCGTTTTCGCAAAATGGACCCGATCGCGGGTCAGGGAACCTGCGATGAGAATCCGGTGCGCACTCTCAGGCATGTTTGACCGTTGTCTTGGGGCTGCGACCTTCGCGGGTCGGCGCCAACCTAAAACGGACCTGGCTGCGCATGCGGCCAGACCCGTTGTTGTTCAAAGCAATCCAGATCAGCGAACCGGTCTCATGCTCCGGATATAGTTCAATATCTTTGCGCCTTCCTCGTCATTGATCAGATCAGGGGCTTTGGCACGCATCCGTGCCACCAGGAGAGCCCAACTATCCGGCGTCGTCTCGCCTTTGTCCAGATGCAGGTAAACCCTTTCGAGTTCGTGGCAGTTGGAACAACGCTCCCGAAACAGTTCCGCCGGAGTAAACACGGACACGGCCTCACCCGGCCGGGCGGTACCCGGAGCACCCTTGTCCAGGTAGTTGAGGATGATTTCCATCTCCCGTGGTGACATCCAGTCTGGCGCGCGAAGCTGCATGCGGGCCACAACGTCCCGTCTCTCACCAGGCGTCAGGGTTTCAACAAAGATACGGTTCGCGGTATGACAAAGATTGCATTTTTCTTCGAACAACGCGCGGTCGCGTGACACCGAGACTTTCTCTACCGCGTCCGGTCCGTGGTGCTGCAGGAATCGAAGCACGCTTTCCTTTTGCGCCGTTGTCAGTTCCACCAGAGGCCGATCAACACCGGTGAGCCATTGAGTGGACGCGGGCCCAGCCGGATCATCTTCGATGTGGCACTGGCCGCAACGTTCTTTGAAAGAACCGTCGCCCGGCACCTCGAGTTCGTCCTGCGCAAGCAGCGCGGGCACCATGAACATGGTCAACAAAACAGCAAGCAGCAGTGAGCGCATAGTCCTACTCCCTCGAAACTGGCCGAAGTCTAACCAATTTTGGATGAAGCCTGTAGACCCTGAAATGGGGTGCTGGCCCGTGGGGACTACTCGGGAACCAGCCGCCAGCTGAAACCGCAAACAGCGAAGTGGGTCGGCCACATGACCCAGCGCCAGGGTGCTTCCGCTTCAAGGTTCCCCACGCCGGGCTGTCCGGCGATGCTCTCATGCAGGAGAGCCGGCGTGGTCTGCTTGTAGAAACGTTCCCGGGTCAGACCTTCTTCTACGACCTCGGCGAAGTCGGCGTCGTCGCACAGACTCAGTTTGGGAAAGCCGGCGGAACCCATGAAATCGGCAACGAGAACCGCGCGCCCACCCGGTTTGAGCAGTTCCCCCAGCAAGTTGATGTGACGTCGGCGCAGACAGTCCCGCAACTCAAGACCTGCGGCCTGGTCATGTTCAAAAAACGGCGCCAGCGTGTGTCCCATCTGGGACAGGACACACACCGAAATGGCCACATCAAATCGTCCGGCCAACTCCGGCAGGTTCAGATCGTTGATCGCCTTGCGCCAGGTATCGACGGTCGGCTGTTCATCCAGCAAACCCATGAATCCACTCAGATCCACATCACCGTGGAGCGTGAAGCGGCCCGGGCTCAGGCCCTGACGAACTACCGCCGCATCCATGGCGTCCCCGTCGAGATCCACCAGATGAATATCGGCAAAAAGTGCTGTCAGTTGCGACAGATCCAGATCGTTGCAGTTACCGGCGCCCAGCACGCACAGGGCGCCACCGGAAGTTGGCTCGCGACACAACAAATCCATGACACGGGCACGGTGCCCTTCGAAATCGCGCCACAATCCTGCGCTGGCACGGTTGTACCGGATGTGTTTTTTTCTGGCAGGATGCATAAAGTCCCGGTCGCATGATCCAACCGGGGCCAAAGCATGAAAGCTTCAGCGTTCCGGGTCAGGCGTAGCGCTGGAATGTGGGTCCCGCGTTAACCGGCGGCGTCTTCGGCGTCTTTGTCCTTCTCCACTATCGCGTACGCCGAGTGGTTGTGGATGGATTCGAAGTTCTCCGACTCCACACTATAAGCCCCAACGCGCTCGTCTTCGTTCAGAACCAGAGCGACATCACGCACCATGTCCTCGACAAACCTGGGATTATCGTAGGCCCGCTCGGTGACGTATTTTTCATCAGGTCGCTTGAGCAGCCCGTACAGTTCACTCGAGGCGTTCTTTTCCACCAAATCGATGAGCTCCTCGATCCAGATAAAGCCGTGTGTGCGTACCGTTACCGTGACATGTGAGCGCTGGTTGTGGGCGCCATAATCGGAGATTTCCTTGGAGCACGGACACAGGCTGGTGACCGGCACGATGACCTTGACGTAAAGCTCAACCTTGCCGTCGCTAATCTCGCCGATCAACGAAATATCATAGTCCAGCAGGCTTTCCACGCCG
>SMWH01000047.1 GCA_004357005.1 Gammaproteobacteria bacterium | reverse complement strand
GTGTCGGCGTTGAACGCGGCGGCGCGGCACGATCCCCCGGCCTATCCCTGGTCAGTCAGCTATTTCACGGGTCTGGTCAACAAGCAGAACGGCTATCTGGACGAAGCCCTCGAGAGCTTCCGCAGCGTGATCGACACGCAATTCCAGGAGGCCCGGGACCGGAACTTCGACTTCAGCCGGGACTATCGTTTGCTGAACGAGTATGCGGGCACACTGTTCGAGCGCGCAAAGCTGGAACGCGGCGATGCCCGAAAAGCCGAAAGAGACCGGTATCTGGCGGAGGCCGTGACCTGGTTCCAGCATGCGCTGGAAGAGGACCCTGAAAATGCCACGGCGCATTATGGTCTGGCCCAGGCTTACACCCAATTGGGACAGGAAACAGAGGCCGAAAACCATCGCCGTCTGCACGCCCGTTACAAGGCAGACGACAATGCGCGTGACCGGGCCATTGCCATGGCGCGCCGCAAAAGTGCGGCTGCCGATCACGCATCTGATGCGGTGGTGATTTACGATTTGCAGCGCTCCGGCGCCTATGGCCTTTGGGGCGGGGAACTGGTCGTACAACGATGAACAGATCTGACGAAAAGAATGAGTTCTTTCCGAGCGGGCCGGAACAACGGGTGGAGGATTTCGAAGAAGAGGTCCCGGAAGACGATACGATCATCGGCCAGGCGCTGAAGTACTCGCTGATCGTCATCGCCATTATCGTAGCTATTGGGATCGGCATCGTGTTGTGGCTCAACCGGCCACAGGAGCGCATAGCCGTCGAGGAGGCCGAGCTGGTGGAAGCTCAACCCACGGTGGAATCGGTGGCGCTGGCGCCCCCGACCGTCACCTTCACGGAGATCACCGCGGCGGCAGGGGTGGGTTTTGTGCACGCCAACGGCGCGTACGGGGACCGATTGTTGCCGGAGACCATGGGTGGTGGAGTCGCTTTCTTTGACTATGACAACGACGGTGACCAGGATCTTTTGCTGGTCGATTCGGGCGATTGGCCGTGGCGACAAAACGCCGATGGAGGCCCCTCCATCCGCCTGTACGCGAATAACGGTGACGGCAGTTTTCGCGACGTCACGGAGGGGTCCGGGCTGGACGCCGATGTGTACGGAATGGGTGCGGCGGTGGGGGATTTTGACGCGGACGGCCTGACGGACGTGTTTGTGACCGGCGTGGGGCCGAACCATCTGTTCCGAAATCTGGGGGAAGGTCGTTTCGAAGATGTGACCTCGCTCGCGGGTTTGGCGGGGGCAGACGACGCCTGGGGCAGCAGCGCCGCCTTTTTTGACTATGACAACGATGGCGATCTGGATCTGTTCGTTTGCAACTACGTGGAGTGGTCGAGGGACATCGATCTGGAGGTCAACTACCAGTTGACCGGGATCGGCCGGGCATACGGGCCACCGACCAACTATGCAGGCACGTGGTCCTATCTGTATCGCAATGAGGGCGACGGGCGATTCAGCGATGTATCCGCTGAGAGCGGAATCCAGGTAAGCAATGCGGCCACTGGCAGACCCGCCGGCAAGTCGCTGGGCGTCATGCCCTTTGATTTTGACGGCGATGGCTGGATGGATCTGGCTGTGGCCAACGATACTGTTCAGAACTTCCTGTTCCGCAACAGGCGTGATGGGACCTTTGAGGAAATTGGGGCCATTACCGGGATGGCCTTTGACAACACGGGTCGCTCCACGGGCGCGATGGGGATCGATGTGGCGTACTACGACAACAGCGATGACCTGGCGGTGGCGGTGGGCAACTTTGCCAATGAAATGACCTCGTTCTACGTGGTTCAGGATGGCCTGGATGTGTTTACGGATGAAGCGATCGTTTCCGGCGTGGGACCAGCCAGCCGGCAGGCGCTGAGTTTCGGGTTGTTTTTCTTCGACTATGACCTGGATGGCAGGTTGGACATGCTCCAGGCCAACGGTCATGTCGAGGATGAGATCAACGTGGTGCAACCGAGCCAGCATTACGAGCAGCCGACCCAGTTGTTCTGGAACTGCGGCGATGGATGCCCGCGGATGTTCGTCTTTGTGGCGCCGGGCGACACCGGTGACCTCGGGACCCCCATCGTCGGAAGAGCCGCGAGTTACGCGGATATTGACGGGGATGGCGATCTGGATGTGATTATTACCCAGACGGGCAGGGCGCCCCTGTTGCTGCGCAATGAGCAGCGGCTGGGTAACCATTGGTTGCGTGTCCGTCTCGAAGGAGTGGCCCCCAACCCCGAAGCGATCGGGGCCCGGGTGGAAATCGTCAGCGGCGGTAACCATCAAAGACGCCTGGTGATGCCCTCACGCAGCTACCTGGCGCAGGTGGAGTTGCCGGTCAGTTTTGGCCTCGGGGATCTGGAAAGCGTTGAGGAAGTCCGGGTTTACTGGCCGGATGGCGAAATCCAGATACTGACCGACGTGGCGGTGGACCAGGAATTGGTGGTCAGCCGGCGCTGACGGCCCGCTCGCCGAACTTGCGCTGCAGGAGCAGCGTGACCGCGCGAGGTTCCAGTGGCCGTGCGAAATAAAAGCCCTGGGCGTAGGCGCAGCCAAGATTCTTGAGGATCGTCGCCTGGGATACGCTCTCGACGCCTTCTGCGATCACCTTCATGTTCATGACGGCGGCCAGGTCCGTAATCGTCCGGATGATCGCCAGATTGCTGGCGTCATCCTGAATGTCCCGCACAAACGATTTGTCGATCTTGAGGGTGTCGATGGGGAAATTACGGAGCGTACTCAGGGATGAATAGCCCGTACCGAAATCATCCACCTGCAGATCCACGCCCAGCGCTTTGAGTTGCTTGAAAGTTTCCCGGGCCACCTCCGGGTTCTCCACGAATACGTTTTCCGTGATCTCGAGGTGAAGCAATTGTGTGGGGAATCCGGTCACGTCGAGAATGTTTTTTATCCGTGTTGCCAGATCGGGCTGTGCAAACTGCCGGTTGGCGATGTTCACGCTCAGGGTGATATGCCGCGTCTGGGGAATGGTGTCATGCCAGGTCTGCATCTGACGGCTGGCGCTTTCGAGTACCCACCAGCCTATGGGCATCGCGAGGCCGATTTCTTCCGCCACCTTGAGGAACTGTGACGGGCTGAGAATGCCACGCGCCGGGTGCTGCCAGCGAAGCAGCGCCTCGAAACCCACGACCTGGCGATCGGAGAGTTTTACGACCGGCTGGTAATAGAGCCGAAATTCCTTGCGTTCCACTGCCAGGCGCAAATCGGTCTCCAGCGCGAGCCGGGCCTTGGCGTGGGCGTGCATGTGCTTGTCGAACACCACATAGCCGCCCTTGCCCTGGGACTTGGCGCGGTACATGGCCGTATCCGCATCGCGCAGCAACTCTTCCGGTTTCTTGTACTGGTTGTTGCCGATGACGATACCAGTGCTGGCGCTGGCAAAAATCGTGTGTTCGCCGACGCGAAACGGCGTGTGAAGGTCCGCACGAATACGTTTGGCGGCATTGATAGCATCTTCGATGCCGCTGATGTCTTCGAGCAGAATCGTGAACTCGTCACCGCCGTGACGCGCGACGGTGTCGCCGCCTCGCAGGGAGTCGCTGAATCGGCGGGCGATCTCCACGAGAAGGCGATCACCCAGTTCATGGCCAAAACTGTCGTTGACCAGCTTGAAACTGTCCAGATCGACGAACAGCACCGCAAAGGATGGATCGGGTCGGCGGGAGGAACGTCGCATCGCCTGCTGCAGACGGTCCACGAAAACCGCACGGTTGGGAAGGGCGGTCAGATTGTCATGATAGGCATCATAAAGAAGTTGTTCTTCAGCACGCTTCTGTTCGGTAATGTCGCGAACAGTTCCGGTGATGGCCATGCCGCCTTCGTAGTCCATGAGACCGGCGTTGACCGAACACAAAACGGTTTGGCCGTCCTTGTGCAGCATGCGTACTTCGTGCTGGTTGGACAGGGGGTTGCCGTCCGTCTTGCGCTGCATGCGCCCTTCTTCGAGTCGCCGGTCCTCGGGACAGACCGTATCCAGAAAGGGCACGCCAATGAGGTCTTCTTCCTGGTAACCGAGCATGCTGGCCAGTGCACGATTGACGTAGACGTAGCGTCCGTCCTGCTGAATGAACACGCCATCTTGACTGTGTTCCACGAGAGTACGGAATTTCTCCTCGGATGCGTGGAGCGCGTCGTCAGCTTCCCGCCGGGCGGTAATATCCTGGAGTGATCCTTCGAAATAGAGGATATTGCCATCGTCGTCGCGGACGACCCGTTCGTTGACTGTTACCCATATGGGCGTATCGTCGCGGCGGCGCAGCCAGAACTCGATCTCCTGGTGTGAACCACGTTTTTCCAGTTCCTTGATCTGACGCAGGCGCTCGTTCCGGTCCAGGTAGATATCTGTCCCCACATCCTGGACCTTGTCTTTGAGTTCTTTCGGCGACGAATAACCGAGAATCTGAGCCATGGCGCGGTTGGCGCTGATGATCTGGCCCTCGGGAGTAACGCGGAAGATGCCTTCGAGCGCGTTTTCGAAAATGGAGTGGTACTCAGCTTCAGCGCGTTTCAGCGCCATTTCTGCTTCTCTGCGCTCCGTGATGTCGCGAACTATGCAAACGACGCTGTCATCGTCAAGGGCGGTCAGGGATATCTCCTGGGGGAATACCGTGCCATCGTTGCGCCGACCGTTGATCTCGCCATGCCAATGTCCGGACTTGCGCACCGCCGGATACACGGTCCGGCGCAGGTGTTGCCAGTCATTTTCGGGGCAAAAATCCTGCCATGGTTTGTTGAGTAGTGCATGGCGGGCCGGATAGCCGTAAAGTTTCACCAACGCTTCGTTGGAGTACACGCACTCGAAACGATCGTTGAGAATCGCAATACCGTCCTGCGATGCTTCCATGGCTGCGAGCTGCGTCCGTTGTCGCTGCGCCGTATGTTGACCGCTGGCGAGATCACGACAGGACAGGACCATCAGGCGCTCGCTGCCTGTTCGCAGTTGAAAGACCTGCGCGCTCAGCTCGATGCGGGAGCCAGCGGCGTTACGCAGCTTGATCGGAAACCACGCATCGACGTCGCCATGTCTCTGAGGGAGGGGTTCGGCAAACAGGCCGTTGGGGTCGAGCCCGAAGAGAATGGTCCGGCTGAACCCCAGCACCTGGCAGGCCTCGTTGTTGGCCTGGATACAACGTTCGGGGCGCCCATCGGGTGCGACGGTGAATATCAGCAAAAGGTCGCCACCGGGGTAGGCGCTGTCGCCACCCGGCAGCTTCAGGTGCTGTGTCTCCCGCATATCCACGTTGTAGGGGCCTTGCGCCGGTCTTCAGGGAATCCTAGCACGCAGATCGGCGCCATTCCGTGCAAAACGCCGCCGGATGGCGCTTGTGGGCGGACAGCCGGGCGGCTGACGGGATTTCTTGTCCGGGCGGCCGGGGCAACAACGGTGGCCGATAACCCGAGTTGCCCGGGCGACACCCTCGCCGACATCTCAAGCGGCTTGCGATGGAGCGTCCCCGGGTTTCCGGGCCAGGAGCCGCAGCACATAGTGGAGAATCCCGCCGTTGCGGTAGTACTCGATTTCCTTGGGGGTATCCAGCCGGACCTCGGCTTTGAAAAGCGTTTCCGAACCGTCCTGTGCCGCGGCGTGGACATCCACGGTTTCGGCATTGCCTTCGTCCAGCCCGGTGATGCTGAAGATTTCGTGACCGGTCAACCCCAGGGACTCCGCGTTGTCTCCCTTCATGAATTGCAACGGCAGAACACCCATACCGATGAGGTTGGAACGGTGGATGCGTTCGTAGCTGCTGGCAATGACCGCACGCACGCCGAGCAGGAGGCTTCCCTTGGCCGCCCAGTCACGGGAAGACCCGGTTCCGTATTCCGTTCCCGCCAGCACCACCAGCGGCACCTCTTCGTCCTGGTAGCGCATGGCGGCTTCGTAGATCGACATCACATCACCGCTGGGGAAGTGGGTCGTCCAGCCGCCTTCGGTTCCCGGCGCCACAAGATTGCGAAGCCGGATATTGGCAAAAGTACCTCGCATCATCACTTCGTGGTTACCCCGGCGGGATCCGTAGCTGTTGAACTCTCCAGGGCTCACATCGTGTTCAACGAGATACTGTCCAGCCGGCGTATCCGGTCTGAAAGCGCCTGCAGGCGAGATATGGTCGGTCGTGATGCTGTCACCCAACAATGCCAGGCACCGTGCGCCCTTGATGTCCTGAACCGGTTGCACGTCCAGTGACATGCCCTTGAAATAGGGCGGGTTCCGGATATAAGTGGAATCCTTCTGCCAGGCAAAGGTCTTGCCCTTGGGTACCTTGATGGATGCCCAGTTGGCATCGCCGGTAAATACGTGTGCATACCGGGCTTTGAACATGTCGGGGCCGATGGTCGCGGCGATTAACTCTTGTATTTCTATCGAAGACGGCCAGAGGTCACGGAGATAGACCGGATCGCCTTCCTTGTCATTACCCAGGGACTCATTGACCAAGTCAACATTCATGTTCCCGGCCAGGGCATAGGCGACTACCAGGGGTGGTGAAGCCAGGTAGTTCATCGTGACGTCCTGGTGAATGCGGCCCTCGAAATTCCGGTTCCCCGACAACACCGAGCAAACCACCAGGTTGCCTTCGCTGACGGCCGCCGAAATGTGATCGGGAAGAGGGCCCGAGTTGCCGATACAGGTCGTACAACCATAGCCCACCAGGTAGAAACCCAGTCCCTCCAGATCATCCATGAGTTCGGCCTTGTGCAGGTAATCCGTTACCACCCTGGAACCCGGTGCAAGCGAGGTTTTCACCCAGGGGTGTACGCGCAGTCCCTTGTTGACAGCGTTGCGCGCCAGCAACCCGGCCGCCATCATCACCGTGGGATTTGATGTGTTGGTGCAACTGGTAATGGCGGCTATCACGACGGCCCCGTCATGAAGTTCGTAGCCCCCACCATTGCCGACCATTGCGGAACCACCGCCCGAACGGCCCTGGGTCATGTCCGCAAGGTGCTTCGAAAAATCGGTGACTGCGTTGCGCAGGAGCACGCGATCCTGGGGGCGTTTGGGCCCCGCAAGACTCGGCTGCACGGACCCGAGATCCAGTTCGAGCACATCCGTGTACTCCGCTTCCGGCTGACCGTCTTCACGGAACAGCCCCTGTGCTTTTGCATAGGCCTCGACCAGCGCGATCTGGTTTTCGTCGCGCCCGGACAACTCCAGATAACGCAGGGTTTCATCATCGATGGGAAACATGCCGCAGGTAGCGCCGTATTCAGGCGCCATGTTGGCGATCGTGGCCCGGTCGGCCAGCGGAAGATCGGCCAGCCCGTCACCAAAGAAGTCAACGAACTTCCCGACCACGCCTCTGGCGCGCAACATCTGGGTGACGGTGAGCACCAGATCTGTCGCCGTCGTCCCCTCGGAGAGTTTGCCGCCCAGTTTGAAACCGACCACCTGGGGAATCAGCATGCTGATGGGTTGCCCCAGCATGGCGGCTTCGGCCTCGATTCCACCTACGCCCCAGCCCAAAATACCCAGGCCGTTGATCATCGTGGTGTGAGAATCGGTCCCCACCAGCGTATCCGGGTACGCCGTCAACACACCGTCGTGCATCTCTCCGAATACCACGCGTGCCAGGTACTCCAGGTTGACCTGGTGCACGATCCCCGTGTTCGGCGGCACGACCTTGAAATTGTCAAAGGCCTGCTGTCCCCAGCGCAGGAAACTGTAGCGCTCCTTGTTGCGGTCAAATTCGATGCGGGCGTTCAGATCCGCGGCACCAGCGTTGCCGTACACATCTACCTGTACCGAGTGGTCGATTACCAGTTCGGACGGGAGCATCGGGTTGATCTTTGATGGATCGCCACCCAGCGCGCCCATGGCATCGCGCATGGCGGCCAGATCAACGAGCGCCGGTACACCCGTAAAATCCTGCAGCAGGAC
>SMWH01000046.1 GCA_004357005.1 Gammaproteobacteria bacterium | reverse complement strand
CTTCGCCCATCTGGTACACGCCGTAAGGGTTTTAACAACGCGGCCCGGGGCAAAACCCGGGCCGCCATCATTGAAGGGGAGTGGATGATGAAACGGTTGTTGTTGTTGCTTGCCCAGGTCCTGGTGTGTGCGCCGGTTTTTGCGAGCGCCGATGGCCTGGTGGATATGCTGACCGGCAAGCTTGGTGTCAGCGCCGAGCAGGCCACCGGCGGCGCCGGCGCCATTTTTGGGTTCGCCAAGGATCAACTCAGTGTCGATGATTTCGGCAAGGTCGCCGATGCGGTACCCGAGATGGATTCTTTGCTGAAAGTCGCCCCCAAGCCTGAAGACTCTGAAGGACAGTTGGGCGGGATGTCCTCCATGCTGAGCAACATCGGCGGCAGCGCCGGCGGTCTGGCCAGTCTCGCCGGGAGTTTCGATCAGTTGGGCCTGAGCGCCGACATGATTCAGCAATTCGCGCCGGTGGTGATGGACTACGTGGAAATCGGCGGCGGTGCGGACACCATGAACCTGCTCAAGGGCGTGCTCCAGTAGCACACTTTGATCGGGGGCCGATCAATGGTGTCTGACGCCTTGGATAATGATTAACCAAGATGTCAGGCACCTTGAACACCGGGAGGTTTGGTAGACTCAGCCGCCTCAATCAAGTCAAAAAACCCGGAGGGGTGCAAATGAAATATCGGATTCTCGGCCTTGTCCTTGCCGCCGTGGCGATCGCGGCCTGCGGGACCTCGACCAAGTACACCAACGAATTCGTGGAGCCACAGTACAGTGGTGGGCCCGTCGACAAAATCCTGGTCATCGGGATCACAGGTCTCGTGAGTGGCGACAGCCAGGAAAGGACGTTGGAAATGGGTTTCGTGAATGCGCTCCAGTCCAAGGGTGTGGACGCGACCGCGAGTTACACGATTATTCCCAGGGACCACTCCGCCACCCGGGAAGAAATGAAAGCAGCCATTAGCAAGGCCGGTTATGGCGGCGTGCTCCTTATCAAACTGGTGGGCATCGACACGCGCACCAAGTACACGCCGGGATATTCGGCCTATGGCGGCATGGGATACGGCGGTTTCTACGGATCGTATTACGGCGGGTATGGCATGGTTCACTCGCCGGGCCATTATTCCCAGTATCAGTACGTCACGCTGGAAACGAGTTTCTACGAGACGAAGGGCTACAAACTGTTGTGGGGCGGCACCAGCGAGAGTTTCGCGCCCAGTTCAACCGAGAGTCTGGTCAAGAGCCTGTCCAGCAAGGTCACCAGTTCTCTCAGGAGCAATGGCCTGATCTGACAATCAATGGTGTCAGACACCATTGATCGAGATTCCAAAGACTATTGGCGTCAGACACCATTGAAACAAAGCCCGGGCCAGCCCCGGGCTTTTTTTGTGCTTCTCGCGGCCCCAATGTCAGTCCCGATGCAAATCAACGCGCGGGCTGGCGCTTGTGGCATAATCCCGCCCTTCGCCCGGGGGGTGTACCTGCGTGAGCTGTCTCCCTTCGGCTGGTTTTCTCAACGCGCTGGGAGTCAACAGCATGTCACTTTTCAAACCTTCTCGCGTTCTGTCGCTGATGCTGATCGTGCTCGGCCTGAGCCTTGCTCAGTCAGCTTTGGCCCAGGACAAGCCCAATATTCTCATCATCTGGGGTGATGACATCGGCTGGTTCAACCCCAGCGTCTATCACAACGGCATCATGGGCTACGAAACACCCAACATTGATCGCATTGCCAACGACGGTATCCGTTTTACCGATGGTTATGGCGAAAACAGCTGTACCGCGGGCCGGTCAACCTTCATCACCGGTCAGAGCGGTTTCCGCACGGGTCTGTTGAAGGTCGGCATGCCCGGCGCGGAGGAGGGCATGAGCGACAAGGACCCGACCATCGCCACGGTGCTCAAGGACATGGGTTACGCCACCGGTCAGTTCGGCAAGAACCATCTCGGCGACCGGGACGAGCATCTGCCCACCAATCATGGCTTCGATGAGTTCTTCGGCAACCTGTATCACTTGAACGCCGAAGAGGAACCGGAGAACGAGGACTATCCGAAGGACCCGGCGTTCAAGGAACGCTTTGGTCCCCGGGGCGTTATCCACAGCTACGCGAACGGCCCCATCGAAGACACGGGCCCGCTGACCCGCAAGCGCATGGAAACCATCGACGGGGAATTCCTGGCCGGCGCCCTCGGTTTCATGGAGCAGGCGAACGCGGCCGGCAAGCCGTTCTTCGTCTGGTTCAACACGACGCGCATGCATGTGTGGACCCACCTGAAACCCGAATCAAAGGGCGTGACGGGCCAGGGAATCTATGCCGACGGCATGGTCGAGCATGACGGCATGGTGGGTCAGTTGCTGGACAAGCTGGATGAGCTGGGCATCGCGGAAAACACCATCGTGATGTATTCCACCGACAACGGCGCCGAGGTGATGACCTGGCCCGATGGCGGGACCACGATTTTTGCCGGCGAGAAAAACACCACCTGGGAAGGCGGCTTCCGGGTTCCCATGATGGTGCGCTGGCCGGGCAAGATCGCCCCGGGGCAGGTTTCCAACGAGATCATCCATCACATGGACATGTTCCCGACGCTGGTGGCCGCGGCGGGCAATGACAATATCAAGGCACAGCTCCTGGACGGGGAGCGAATCGGCGGCAAGAAATACAAGGTCCACCTGGATGGCTATAACTTCCTGCCCAACTGGCTGGGCGAGGAAGACGCCGGGCCGCGCAAGGAGATCTTCTATTTCACAGACGACGGGTCCCTGTCAGCGTTGCGTTACAACGACTGGAAGGTCATGTTCACGGAGCAGCGTGCCCACGGCTGGCACGTCTGGGCAGATCCTCTCGTCCCGCTGCGTTTGCCGCTTATCCAGAACGTGAGAATGGATCCCTTCGAACGGGCCCACCACGAGTCGATGAACTACGGCCATTGGTTCTTTGATCGCCTCTTCGTGCTCGTGCCGGCTCAGGCGATCGTCGGCGAGTTCCTCGCGACCTTCCGCGAGTACCCGCCGCGGCAGAAGCCGGGCAGTTTCTCGCTGGATCGCGTGCTCGAGGAGTTGCAGCAGGGTCAACCCAGATAACGCGAGGTTGCTTCTTTGACCTTCGAGCAGGCCCCGCGATCGCGGGGCCTGTTGGTCTCGAGCTGTAAACTCTCATCGGCATTCAACGATGGGGCAGGCCCGGAGTTCAATGGTTTGACTGTCGCGTATCAGTACGCCTGGGGTGATTGATAAGGTAATCTGCCCGCAGCAGGGTTCTGGATTTGGGTGCATGAATTCGAAAGAGCAAACGATGGATACGGTGACTGAAGTTCTGCGATCTCCGGCACTGGTGCTGGGTAGTCTCGAGGTCACCCAGACGGTGGGTCGTGTTGGCCGCAGGTTTGGTGGTACCTGGTTCAAGCGTCATCTGTCTGCGATTTTGTACTGGTGCGCACGGCATCTTCCCTTCTCCGCGACCGTGGCAATCGGGACATCCATCCTGTCCCTGGTGGGCTGGTCCTACTGGTTGCCCGGGATGCCGATTCGTCGTGGTTGCCATTACATGGCGGTGCTGGGTCAGCGTGCCGGATATTCATACACGCCTCGTCAGATTCGCAGCGAGTTCATCAGTCACGCGAAGCAGATGTACCGGGCCTATTGTCTCCTGTACCGGGACGGCTGGAAGGCGGTAATCGACAACGTGGAACTGTCCGAGGTGGATCGGAAGAAGTTCCAGGATCAGATCGACCAGTACGGCGGGGTGATGATGGTTGTGTCGCACAACTTCGGCAGTGTCGTTTCCGGTCTCAAGTTCGCCAGGGAATTCCCGTTTCTTGTGACGGCCAAGAATTCCTCGTCCATAGAGCGTACCAGGGTGGCTCTGGAGTTTTTCGAGCGGATGGATCTCAAAGTACTGATGGTGCGCGATGCCAGCCGGGTACAGACTTCCCGCGCCCTGTTTCGTGCCCTGCGTTCAGGACAAGTGGTGGCGGCCACGACCGACAGCGTCACCGGTGAACGGTTGGGAACGCCCGCGCGCATCTTTGGTCAGGAAGTGTTGTTCCCCGCCTGGGCGGCGCGCATCGCCTGCCGGGCGGGAGCGCCGTTGTTGCCGGTGTATGTGCGTTGCCATGACGGAGCGATCAGAGCCGTAGTGGGCGATCCCATCGTCACGAAAGATGCCGAGAAGGCGACCCAGGAATACGTGAGCTTCTTCGAAGAAAACATCCTGGCCGATCCGGCCAATTGGGCTTTCATGATCGACAAGAAGTGGCTGCGGGTGTTGAAAGCTGCCGTGGAGTCCGAGGATGTCTGAAGCATTGCAGGCCAAGGTCGGCGCCGTTCGGCTACGGCGTCTGGAAACCTTTACCGACTGTGTATACGCCATCGCCGTCGTCCTGGTGATTGGCTGGTTGCCGATGCCCGAGGAGAGCCTTTCAGAAGGACCGGTGTGGATCGGCGAGCTTTTTGTCGATCACGCGGGCAACCTGTTGCACGTGTTCATTGCCATGCTGTTCATCGTTTTGTACTGGCTGCGCAGTAACAAGCTGATGGGATATCTGGATCGGACCGACGGGATACACACCGCTTTTTCCATCGCCCAGGTCTTTTTTATCCTGCTGCTGTTGTACGTGGTGCGGTATGGACAGGAGGTGGTGGAGGACAGCCGCCGTGCCACCGAGAGCGTCGCCCTGGTTCTTACCGGGTTGGCAGGCGCCGGGGGCTGGTGGTACGCCAAGCGCAAGGAGTATCACCTGGTGGATCCGCACATGACAAAGAAGGAAAAACTGGGTGTCCAGCTCGAGGCATTCACGGAACCGTTGACAGCGATGCTGACCCTACCCTTCGCCTATATGGGAGAGATGGCCTGGAACCTGTCATGGCTGTTGGTGTTACCGATCTCGGCATTGCTGAAAAAACGCGCGAATGTGTGAACAACCGAACATGAACGAGGCCCGGCCGGCAACGACAGGACAATACCAGCAAGGGCGTCTGGAACTTCTACTTTGAGTACAAGACACTACCGGCACCTTCCCGGGGCTTGACTGGCTACCTGTATGGATATACAGTAGTTACCCGACCCGGCCTCAATGCCCCCTGCTTATCCTGGGGGCGCGAGGCCCAACCCGGTGGTCGGCCGTCAGGTCCAGGCGCGACAGAGCGCCCCTCCTGCGCCGGGGATGTCAATTCGACCGCGAACGCCGATGCCAGCGATGTCTTACCTGTCAGAGGGAAACAGGCTGTCATCGGCCCACAGAAGGCTATGTGATAATTGCGGAGGTTTGAAATGAGTGCACGACTTGCAGAGGTCATCCAGATGGATCCGGACAAGAAGCGCGCGCTGGCGGCGGCCCTGGGCCAGATCGAGAAGCTGTTTGGCAAGGGCGCCATCATGCGGATGGGTGACGAGACCCTCGTCCCGGTGGAGGTGATCTCCACCGGCTCGCTGGGACTGGATCTGGCGCTGGGAGTTGGCGGCCTGCCGAGAGGCCGCGTGGTTGAGATCTACGGGCCGGAGTCGTCCGGCAAAACTACCCTGGCGCTGCAGGTCATCGCCGAGTGCCAGAAGACCGGCGGGACGGCGGCGTTCGTGGACGCCGAGCACGCCCTGGACCCGGGCTATGCGGAAAAGCTGGGCCTGAACGTGGACGAACTGCTGGTGTCCCAGCCCGACACCGGCGAACAGGCGCTGGAGATCACCGACATGCTGGTGCGTT
>SMWH01000045.1 GCA_004357005.1 Gammaproteobacteria bacterium | reverse complement strand
CACAGGCCCTGCAAGTGCAGGCCAGCGGCCGCCCAGGCGCCAAACCAGATTCCCATGAAGAGTGCCGGGATAACCCGCTTGGTAATGACCGCAAAAACGATGGCGATGACCGGCGGGAGGATCGTGACCCAGCCCGGCACGCCGGATTCCGCCGGTGCGGCAAGGGCGCAGGACAGGGGTAAAAGGCCGATAACCACGCCGGGGAGCAATCTTCTTATGGTCATTGGGCGCCTCGGGGATACGGGGCCCTATTGTACAGGCTGTCCAGGCGGTCGTAATTCCTTGACCGGCGGCGCGCGCCGTGGCCTAGTGAGCCGGTCAGGGGCGGGGAGGAAAATCATGAATCAGCTCTTGTCCATCGTTCTCATCAGCGGTTTGGCCGTTTTCGTGTTCCAGTCCATGGGCGGTTTCACCGACAAAGCCCGTTTCACCGAAGTCATGCAGGTGGCCGACGGCATGAAGAAGGCGGTGACGATCTGCGGCCAGATCAACAGCGGCTTCAATAACTGCGACGACCTCAAGATGGGTGGCGCAGCTGCCGGAAACGTCTCCGATATCCAGGATATCGATGTCACCGACGGGGTCATCACCATTGTTTTCATGCACGACGAGAACCGTCTGACCTACGTGCTGACACCGGCCTTGAGCGACGGCATCGTCCGCTGGACCGCTGGCGGTACCTGTAGCGCGGGTCTGTGTGACGCCACACCCGGCGATCTCTGACCTTCCAGGCGTTCCTCCTGCGTGATTTCGCATGGGGTGGTCCTCTCCCCGTGGTTGGCCGCCTTTCGTATTCCTCGGAAAAAGTGCCTGAGAGAGAGTGAGAGGCACCTTTTTGCGCAAAAAACGTGCCTGTCACTGTTCGCCTTGCCTGCGACCGACACGGCGCGATAGAGTCCCCGGTTTCCTGTGGAGTACCCTCGAGTTGATGATCAGGGACCGGTCTGACGGGTATGCGTGGCCAAAGCTCGGAATCGCCGCGGCCGCCATGCTGGTGGCAGCTCTTTTGCTGGTGGCCTGCGGCGGGCCGCCTCAGGTTCGCAACGTCGTCTTGATCTGCATCGATACCGTGCGTTACGACGCGTTCTGGTTGCCGGAGCTGTCGGGAGAGCCCGACGATTTCACGAAGTGGACACACAAGGCGGTGGTCTACACCCATGCCCTGTCCGCGGCGCCCTGGACCGTCCCGTCCGTCGCAACCGTGTTCACCGGCTATTACCCCAGCCAGCATGGGGCTGGCTTGTTCGATGATCCGATCGCTGATCTGAGCGATGCCCTGCCATCACGCATATTCGAAGACCTGCCCACGGTCACGGAGTTGATCAACGAGGCGGACATCAGGACCATGGGTTATTCCTCGCACCCCTGGTTCAACTCGGGCTACGGCCTCAAACGTGGTTTTCGCCAGTTGTATCTGTATCAGGGCGCTCCCCGGTTGCTCAAGGAAGCGGAGGTGTGGTTGAACGAGCGGGACCTGGAACAGCGGTTTTTTCTGTACCTGCATTTCATGGAAGCCCACGAGCGTAGTGTGGATCCCGTTGAACTCGAGAAGCAGCTGGCCTCGGTCGCGCCGTCGCGTGTGGAACAGATCGAGGAGTCAGCTCCGGCGGGGATCTGCGATGACCGCGCCGATGGCATGTGCGACCGCTGGCTGGCCTACAACCTGGATATTCTGGAATTGCGCGGCCGGCTGGCGACCTTCCTCGGGGATCTGGAACGCCGCGGACTGCTCACGGATACGGCCGTCATCCTGTATTCCGATCATGGGGAGGAGTTTTACGATCACCTCGCGGAAAGTGAAAAACTGTCGGCGGATCCCCGGGGTATCTACGGATTCGGGCACGGTCATAGCCTGTATCAGGAGTTGTTGCACGTGCCCCTTCTCGTCTGGTTGCCGAAGAACAGAGGGGGAGTTGTGGACACGCCGGTTAATCTGGTGGACATTTCACCAGCGGTGCTTAGCTGGTTTGAATTGTCGGGTCACGAAAAGATGGCAGGTGAACCCCTGCCCACGCGCGTGCGCCGTGGTGGCCTGAGCAAGGCGGCTCTTCGGGAACCATGGCCCGAGTCGGGCCGGGTGCTTTTCGCTTCGGGAATCGCGTATGGTCCCGAGCAGTTCGCGGTCCTGCGGGGGCCGCGCAAATATGTCTGGCACGAACGGAGCCGGACGGGGGAACTGTTCGATCTGTCACAGGATTCTGCGGAATCCGCCGCGTTTGAAGATGAGACAGCAACCGAACGGCTGGATACAGAACTGGATCGATACCTGGGTTGGTACAGCGAACGGCAGTTCGAAACCCCGAGTCTGTCCGATGAGCAGCTCGAAACGCTGAAAGGGATCGGATACTTGCAGGGAGTGGGTGACAACGGTGAGAACGACGAGAATCAGGAGAATGACCGGCAAAGCCTGGACGATGAATAGGGAAATGAACATGAACTCAAAAAAACCGGCTATCAGGATTCTGGCCAGCGTGTTTGCGGCAGCCTGGCTGTGTGCGGGCGCGCTCCAGGCGGACGACGAGGGTGAATATGCGAGCAAGCGGTTGGGGATCTATGTGCCCGTGACGTTGACGGCGGACGTCGGCCATCTGAGCGACAACCAGAAACGCATGCTGCGCAAGCTGATCGAGGCATCGGTGATCATGGACGACCTGTTCTGGCAACAGGTCTACGGCGACAAGGATGCGCTGTTGTCGAGCATCGACGACAAGAAAACCCGACGTTTCGCCGAGATCAACTACGGCCCCTGGGATCTGCTGGCGGGCGGCAAAGTGTTCGTGGAAGGGCAGGAGCCGAGGCGTCCGGGAGCCAATTTCTATCCCGCCGACATGAGCAAGGAAGAATTCGAAGCCTGGGATCAACCGCGCAAGACAAATCAGTATTCGGTCGTGCGCCGGGACGAGCACGGCAAACTGTTCCTGATTCCCTACCATGAGCTTTTCGCGCCCCAGTTGGAACAGGCGGCAGCGTTGCTGCGGGAAGCCTCGGAACTGGCTGAGCACGAGGGCTTTGCGAACTACCTGCGCCTGCGCGCCGATGCCCTGTTGTCCGGTGATTACCAGTCCAGCGACATGGCCTGGATGGATGTGAAGGGCAATCCCATCGATCTGGTCTACGGACCCATCGAGAGCTATCAGGACGGTCTGTTCGGTTACCGCAACGCCTTCGAGTCTTTCGTCCTCATCAAGGACATGGCGTGGAGCGAGAAGCTGGCCCGCTTCGCCCAGTTCCTCCCCCGGTTGCAGGAAGGTCTGCCCGTGGATGCGGCCTACAAGGCCGAATCACCCGGCAGCAACGCCGATCTCAATGCCTATGACGCGGCCTATGTGGCGGGAGACGCCAATGCCGGGGCCAAGACCATCGCCATCAATCTCCCCAACGACGAAGTGGTTCAGTTGGCCAAGGGCACCCGCCGGCTTCAACTCAAAAACAACATGCGGGCCAAGTTCGACAAAATCCTCCTTCCGATTTCAGAGATTCTCATTGCCGAAGACCAGCGATCCTACGTGACCTTCGACGCCTTTTTTGAGAACACCATGTTCCACGAAGTGGCCCACGGTCTGGGAATCAAGAACACCCTGGATGGCAAAGGGACCGTGCGCGAAGCGCTTCTGGAGCACGCATCTGCGTTGGAAGAGGGCAAAGCGGATATCCTCGGGCTCTACATGCTCACGGAGCTGCATGCGGCCGGCGAGATGCCGGGGCGGGAACTGAAGGAAAACTATGTGACCTTCATGGCGGGCATCTTCAGATCAGTGCGTTTCGGAGCCGGTAGCGCCCACGGCCGGGCCAACATGATCCGCTTCAGTTTCTTCCGGGAGAAAGGCGCGTTCAGCCGTGACGCCGAAACCGGTTATTACAGCGTCGATTTCGATAGCATGCGCGAAGCCATGACGGATTTGTCGCGCCTGATTCTCACCCTCCAGGGTGACGGCGATTACGAGGGAGTCACGAAACTTGTGGCGGAACGCGGCAGCATCGGGCCGGAACTTCAGGCGGATCTGGATCGACTGTCCCAGGCCAGCATCCCGGTGGACATCGTGTTCCGCCAGGGAACGGACGTACTGGGTCTCTGATCATGACGACGCAACTACGACGCGCCGAGCTATTCGGCACACCGATCTGGCAAACGACGTTGCCGGAATTCTCGCCTTATCACGACAAAGTGATGCAGGCGATGCGGGAACGCTGGGACGCCGGGTTGTTCGAATACCACCAATATGCCTTCGGGTACAACACGCCGACGGATATTTTCGGCGAGGAGTCTTTCAAGGCGAACCCGCACTACCGGGTTCTGCAGGCCGGCCTTCGCAGCGCCTGCGAACGGATTCTCGAACGCCGGGAGGGGTACGCGAAAAAAGTCGCGTGCCAGCTCAACTGCATACAAGCCTGGATCCGGCTGCAGACTCCGGAGGACAAGGGCTTCCCCTGGCACCACCATATTCCCGCGGAGTTGAGTGGCGTTTACTTCGTTAACGTGCCGGGTTCCTTGCCACTGGGCGAGGGCGACCTGACGTTCCAGGACTCCCAGCCGGGGAACATCTTCCAGACATCCTTCCATTCTGTGCGTCCGGAAACCGGCGCGCTGGTGATCTTTCCGTCCTACCTGCTGCACAAGCCTACACCCTGTCCCAGCGCGACGGACTGGCGCATCGGCGTCAACATGGATGCCTACGTGGAGTGGTCGCGCTGACGCGAGAGTGAGCGACTCCCCCGTTGATCGCTGCTGCATCGTTGGCGCCGGACCCGCGGGGCTCAGCATGGCCGATGCCCTCAAACGCGCCGGCATCGCCTGGGACCAGTTCGACGGGAACCCGGAGGTGGGGCCCCGGTATGACGATCACTTCGTATCGGGGTTGATGGAGACCAACCGAGGCATCTACCCCCTACTAGGATTGATGAGCCATGTCATTGCGCAGGTGATCACCGATCAGTTAAAAGGGCACACTGAAAGCCGTGGCGTTTCGAAAGCATTCGCCAGGGGGCGCAACCGGGATCTGTCCGGCGGCATACGATTCGTGGGTTCCGACAGGCACCAGGATTATGTGGACGCGCGTAGCTACCGACGCTGTCTGAAAGGACTGATCCGGCAGATGGGTTGGCCGTCGTATGAGCCGGCGGCATGGCAGAAGGAGCTGACAGTACAGTGAGCGGGACATCCTCCATCGAAGAGTTGTTTGCGCGGGGTGGCGAACTGCAGCAACAGGGCCGCGCTGCCGACGCCGGCGCGCTGTACGAGGAAATCCTCGGGATCGATCCTGGGCACGCGCCCACCCTGTCGCGCCTCAGCCGCATGGCCGTTGCCGGTGGTCAGTTCGATCGCGCCGAGGAACTGCTGCGCCAGGCCCTGACGCGCGTGCCGGACGACGTGGATCTGCGCATGAATCTGGGCGCGGTGTTGCACGCGGCGGGGAAGAGTGAAGAAGCGGTGCGCGAGCTGGAGACCGCCTGCCGCCTGGATCCGGAGCACGACGCTGGCTGGCTGTATCTGGGTGCCTCGCGCATGGCCGCCGGCGACCTACCCGGCGCCGTCCGGGCTTTCCAGGTGGCACTGATGGTCAACCCGGACCTGGAACAGGCAGCGCACATGCCGAGGCATTCTGCCCAGGCGTTGGCGGCCAGCGCGGTGCAGGCCACCCAAACCCAGCACAAGCTGTTACAAAACCAGTTGATGGATGAGCTTCAGTCGCGTTTTGGCGCCAAGGCCATGGACCGCGTGCGCCGTTGTCTGGCGATCCAGCACGGAAAAGAGCAGGTGCCCTGGGCACATCCACTTCAACAACCGGCCATGTTGTATATGCCCGAAGTACCGCCACGTCCCTGGTTCGAACGCGATGAATTCGATTGGGTGGAGCGGGTTGAAGCCGCCACGGACGCGATGCGGGATGAAGTGCTGGCACTGCGCGAAAGCTCGCAGGGATTCACCCCCTATGTGGCCCACGGCGAGGTCGCGCCGGAACCCATGCGCCATCTGGCCGGTTCTTTCGACTGGCATGCATTTCATCTTTACGCCTCAGGAGAACGCAAGGATGAGAACTGTGCCCGCTGCCCGGTAGCGATGGAACTGGTGCAAAGTTTGCCGTTGGTCAAATGCCACGGAACCTCACCGGAGGCTTTCTT